>NZ_JBHVJT010000096.1:0-2610 GCF_042798815.1 Kitasatospora sp. NPDC057738
GGAGGGGGGCAGGGGGGATGGAAAAGTGGGAAGGGGGGGGAGCAGGGGGAGGGGGGGGAGGAGCCCATGGGCGGGGGGGTGGCTGCCCCTCCGCCCCCCCCCTCCCCCCCTCCCCCCCGCGCCCGGCCTCAGCGCCGGGCGGCCCCGCCCAGCGGCCGCCGCTGCGGGAGCAGCGGGCTGCCCTGGTCGCCCGGGGTGCGCGCGGCCCCCGCGGCCCGCGCGGTCCCGGAGGCGCGCTGGGGCCGCGGAGGCAGCGGGGCGGCCGGACCGGCCAGCAGGGGCTGGGAGTCGGACCGGCTCGGCGAGACCGCGAAGGCCAGCGAGCCGAAGAACACGTAGCAGCCCAGCCCGACCCCGAGCGGGAAGATGAACTGGAGCGCCATCACGCCGGCCTCGGTGGAGCGCGAGAAGTCCAGCTGGACGGAGAGCGCCGCCATGCCGGTGTAGTGCAT
Source organism: Kitasatospora sp. NPDC057738 (assembly GCF_042798815.1). NCBI lineage: Bacteria > Bacillati > Actinomycetota > Actinomycetes > Kitasatosporales > Streptomycetaceae > Kitasatospora > Kitasatospora sp. NPDC057738. Next base: position 453 of record NZ_JBHVJT010000096.1, read on the forward strand.
CGCGCAGACCGCCACGCCCATCACCGGCGCCGCCGCCAGCACGGCGAGCGTGCCCCGGATGTTGAGCGCGGCCCAGAGCGCGGCCGTGGCCGCGACCACGGCGATGGCCACCGAGGCGGCCACGGTGGGCCGGTCGTAGCCGAGCGTGCCGGGCAGGACCATCGCGGCCATGCCCAGGTAGTGCATCGCGGCGACCCCCAGACCGGTGGTCAGCCCGCCGACCAGCAGCGCCAGGACGCGGCGCCGCCAGTACCCGACGGTGAAGAGCCCGACGCCGACCACGGCGACGGCGACCAGCAGGCTGAGCACGGTCAGGCCGGGCCGGTAGCCGATCTCGACGCCGGTCACGGAGAAGCCGAGCATCGCGATGAAGTGCATGGACCAGATCCCGGCCCCGAGCGAGGTCGAGGCGAACAGCAGCCAGACGGCCCGGGTGCGGCCCCGGGAGACGAGTGCCCAGCGGGCGCTGCGCAGGGCGACGAAGGCGCCGACGCAGGCGACGAAGTACGAGACCGCCGGTGTCACCCAGCCGTGGTCGGCATGGTGGATCTCACCCAATGGAGCTCCCTGGAGGAGGGTTGAGGGCACCGGGGCGCGGGCGGACGCGGCTGGCCGGGGAAGGCGCGCGGCGGCGGGCACCGGAGCGGGAACGTGCTCCCGCAGGGGAGGAGCCTGGCATGTGGTGCCCCTGACAATCGGGGAGAGTAACCACTGCCCGGCAGTCGCACAATGTTCGTGCTTTTCGTGAAGTCCCAGGTCAGGATGGGCCTTTACGCGGCCTGCATGATCCCGGCACCAACCCCTGACACCGCCTGCGCACCGCCTCCGGGTGACTGCGGGCCGCCGTCGGCGCTCACTCCAGGGGGGCTAGCCCGAACGGGTGGCCGGCCGGGTCGATCAGCACCCGCAGGGTGCGGCCGTGCTGGTAGGCGGGCTCGGTGGCGCCGAGCGCGAGGGCCTTCGCGGTGGCCTCGTCCAGGTCGTCGACGTAGAAGTCGAGGTGGAAGTGCTTGCTGCCGTCCGGTTCCGTCCACGGCTCCGGCCGGTAGCCGGTCACCCGGCCGAAGCCCAGCGGGCTGCCGCCCTCGGGGTTGTCCAGGATCGCGAAGCGCTCGTCCGCGTGCCTGGTCTCCCACCCCAGCAGCTCGCCGTAGAACGAGGCCAGTGCGACCGGGTCGGCGCAGTCGATGGTGACCATGGCGAGCCGGGCGAAGCCGGTGTCGCCGGGCCCGGTGCGCGCGGACCGCTCGGACGGCTGCGGCTGTTCGGACCGCTGGGACCGCTCGGACTGCTCGGTGGCGAGGTCGGACATGGCAGGTCGGCCCTTCTGGGAGAGAGCTGAGGCCCATGACCAATATGGCACCGCGGTGACCCTCCGGCACGGCGGCGGATCTCATTTTCCTTAGCGAGAGTAATGACGTAGGCTAAAGAGATGCCCGAGATGTCCGAGCAGGACCTCGCAGCGGTCAGTCAGCTGCGATCGTCCACGATGCGCCTCTCCCGACGACTCAAACACCAGCGGGTGGAGGAGTCGCTGAGTCCCACCGAGATGGGAGTGCTGGGCACCCTCGCCCGGTGCGGAAAGGCGACGCCGGGTGAGCTCGCCCGGAAGGAGCACGTGCAGCCTCCTTCGATGACCAGGATCGTCGCGATGCTGGAGGAGAAGGGGCTGGTGCGGCGCGAACCGCACCCCGAGGACCGCCGCCAGGTGGTCGTCAGCAGCACCGAGCAGGCCGAGACGATCCTCGCGGAGAGTCGTCGACGCCGGAACGTCTGGCTCGCCGAGCTCGCCCAGGGGCTCGACGAGGAGGAATGGGCCGTCCTCAGGGAGGCCGCGCCCGTGCTCTACAAGCTCGCCCACCTGTAGCCCGTACACCTGTCGCTCGTACACCTCCGAGGCACACCGACCCCGGCCGGCCGCCGGGAGAAGAAGGAGCCCGCATCACCGCAGGACCGACCACCGACACCAGGAGCGGGGAGGGCACCACCCCCGCCGCCCCGCCCCCAAGGGACACCCCCCCCACCCCCCCCCCCCCCCCCCCCCTCCCCCCCCCCCCCCCCCCCCACCCCCCCCCCCCCCCCCCCCCCCCCACCCCCCCCCCCACCCCCCCCCCCCCCCCCCCCCCCCCCCCCCCCCCCCCCCCCCCCCCCCCCCCCC
>NZ_JBHVJT010000096.1:2620-21863 GCF_042798815.1 Kitasatospora sp. NPDC057738
GCCGCACTCCCCCGCCGCACCTCGGGCGCAGGGGCGCAAAAACACCGCACCACCACCCCTCTTTTTCCCCACCCCACCAACAGTGAGCGCACCCCCCCTCCCCCCCCTCCCCCGCCACGAGGGGAGACCAACGTGACACCGCCGGCCGCAGCCAGCGCCGCCGCCATCCGCACCGACGACCCGACCACCGACCCCGCCGCGGCCACCGCCGCGGCCGCCGACGCCCAGGCACCCGCCCCCACGGGGCTGCCCGGCAACGGCGACGACGACCCCGACGAACGCACCGCGGCGGACTCCGCCGCCCAGCGCCGCGCCCACGCGGCCTCCCACCCGTCGCCCGCCACCGCCCTTCCTGCGACGGGCTCCGCCCGGCCGCTCTCGTCGCCGACCGGCACCCGCTTCACCAGGCCCGGGGGGATGTTCTCCTCACTGCGCGTTCGCAACTACCGCTACTACTTCGCCGGCCAGGTGGTCTCCAACACCGGCACCTGGATGCAGCGCATCGCCCAGGACTGGTTGGTGCTGAGCCTCACCGGCAGCCCGCTCGCGGTCGGCATCACCACCGCCATGCAGTTCCTGCCGATGCTGCTGTTCGGCCTGTTCGGCGGCGTGCTCGCCGACCGGATGCCCAAGCGCCGGCTGCTGGTCTTCACCCAGGGCGCGATGGGCCTGCTGGCCGCCGGCCTCGCGGTGCTGACCGTCGGCGGTGTGGTGACGCCGTACTACGTGTACGCCTTCGCACTGCTGCTCGGCCTGGTCACCGTGGTGGACAACCCGACCCGGCAGGCCTTCGTCTCCGAGATGGTCGGGCCCAAGGACCTCGCCAACGCCGTCAGCCTGAACGCCGCCAACTTCCAGACCGCCCGGCTGGTCGGCCCCGCCGTCGCGGGCCTGCTGATCGCCGCGGTCGGCAGCGGCTGGGCGTTCGCCGTCAACGCGCTGTCCTTCGCCGCCGTGATCGGCGGGCTGCTCGCGATGCGGGAGAGCGAACTGCGCCCGACCGAGCCGATCGCCCGCGAGAAGGGTCAGCTGCGCGAGGGGCTGCGGTACGTCAAGGAGCGGCCCGAACTGCTCTGGCCGATGGTGCTGGCCGGGTTCATCGGCACCTTCGGCTTCAACTTCCCCACGCTGCTCTCCGGCTTCGCGTACGACACCTTCAAGGTCGGCGCCGGCCAGTACGGCCTGCTGAACACCGCGATGGCGATCGGCTCGCTGACGGGTGCGCTGCTCGCCGCCCGCCGGGGCGTGCCGCGGCTGCGCCGGCTGGTCGGCGCGGCGCTGGCCTTCGGAGCGCTGGAGGTGGTCGCCGCGTTCGCGCCCGACTACTGGACCTTCGCGCTGCTGCTGATGCTGGTCGGGGTCTTCGGGCTGAGCTTCAACACCTCGGTCAACTCCTCGCTGCAGCTGGCCACCGACCCCGCGATGCGCGGCCGGGTGATGGGCCTGCTGGTGCTGGTCTTCACCGGCGGCACGCCGATCGGCGCCCCGATCGTCGGCTGGGTGACGGCCTCGTACGGGCCCCGGCTGGGCCTGCTGGCCTGCGGACTGGTGTCCGCGGCGGCGGCCGGCACGGTCGGCCTGGTGCTGGCCCGCAGCGCGGACCTGCGGGTGCGGTTCGACCTGCACCCGGGCCGCGGCGGCCGGGTGGTGGCCTTCGTGCCGCGGACCGCGCCGGCGGCCAAGTCGGAGCTGGCCGCGGCCTGCTGACCGTCCGTCGGGCCCCCGGGAGGCGTCCCGGGGGGCCGTGGCGGTTCAGAGCCGGATGGCGAGGACCTGGCCCGGCCAGACGCCGTCCGGCCGCTCGACCTCGAAGCCCTCGGTCTCGGTGAAGCCGAGCGCCCGGTACTGGGCGACCAGCCCGCGGTCGGCGCCGGCGTAGCAGTCCACCCGGAGCAGGCCGATGCCGCGGCGGCGGGCCTCCTCCACCGCGTCGGCGATCAGCGCGGCGCCGATGCCCGAGCCCTTGCGGGTGCGGTCGGTGACCAGGTTGCGGACGAACAGCTCGCGCTCGGCCACGGCGGGGACGTACGCGCCGCGCTCCTCGGACAGCACGCAGGAGCCGACCGTACGGCCCCGGTCGTCCACCGCGAGACGGATCAGGAACGGCTCGGCGCCGTACTTCGCGATGTGCTCCACCCGGGCCGGGTCGGTGCTGAAGGGCTGGTCGCCCCACTGGCCGGTGCGGCCGCGGCCGGCCAGCCAGGCCACGGCGCCGTCGAGCAGGGCGAGGACGTCGGGGATGTCCTCGGGGCCGCCGGTGCGGATCTTCACGCCGCTGGAATCGATCATGGATCCGTTCTATCCCGAACCGGCGTGCGCGGGAAGATTGATCCATGAGGTTGTTCGTGGCGGTGCTGCCGCCCGCCGAGGCGCTGCAGGGGCTCCTCGACGCGGTCGCGCCGCTGCGGGAGCTGCCCGGGGCGGAACGGCTGCGCTGGACCGGCGTCGAGGGCTGGCACCTGACCCTGGCCTTCCTGGGCGAGGTGCCGGCCGAGCGGCTGCCGGAGCTGGCGGCGGGCCTGGCCGCCGTCGCCGAGGTCCACCCGGTGCACCGGCTGCGGATCGCGGGCGCGGGGCGGTTCGGCGACCGGGTGCTCTGGGCCGGGGTCGAGGGCCGGACCTGGGCGCTGCGCCGGCTGGCCGACGCCGTCACCGCGGCCACCGCCGAGGTCACCGGGGCGACCGACGACTACGCCTTCCACCCGCACCTCACCCTCGCCCGGGCCGGCTCCTCGCGCGGCCACCGCAGGGCCGTGCGGCGGGTCGCGGCGGCCGAGCTGGACGGCCTGGTGGCGGCGCTGGCCGACTACCGGGGGCCGGACTGGGACGCCACCGGGCTGCACCTGGTGCGCAGCGACCCGGGCGGCGGCTCCGTCCACTACGAGTCGCTGCACACCTGGCCGCTGGCGGACTGGAGCTGAGGCCCCCGGGGGCGGCTCCGGGACCGGGGTCGCGGGGCCCGGGGCCGGGGCCCGGGAGAAGTCCGGGGCGGGCCGCAGGTACGCTCGATGACCGTGGATCCCAAGACTCGTATGCGCATCGTCTCCGGCACCCTGGTGCTGATGCTGGTCGTCGTGCTGATCAGCTCGCTGGTCGGCCGCTAGGGCGGGCCCCGGCGGGAGGACCCCCGGCCCGGCCCCGGAACGGCGAGAGGGCCACCGCCCGTCGGCGGTGGCCCTCGGCCGTGTCCTCGGGGGACCGGTCAGACCTTCGCGAGCTGCTCGACCACGTGGTCGATGCAGTGGGTGAGCGCCTCGACGTCGGCCGGGTCGATCGCCGGGAACATCGCGATGCGCAGCTGGTTGCGGCCCAGCTTGCGGTACGGCTCGGTGTCCACGATGCCGTTGGCACGCAGTGCCTTGGCGACCGCGGCGGCGTCCACCGACTCGTCGAAGTCGATGGTGCCGACCACCTGGGAGCGCTCGGCCGGGTTCGCCACGAACGGGGTGGCGTAGGCGGACTTCTCGGCCCAGGAGTACAGCCGGGACGAGGAGTCCGCGGTGCGGGCGACCGCCCAGTCCAGCCCGCCGTTGCCGTTCAGCCACTCCAGCTGGTCGGCCAGCAGGAAGAGGGTGGAGAGCGACGGGGTGTTGTACGTCTGGTCCTTCGACGAGTTGTCGATGGCCGTCGGCAGCGAGAAGAACGGCGGGATGTAGCGGCCGGAGCCGGCGATCTCGGCGGCGCGCTCCAGCGCGGCCGGGGAGAAGGTCGCCAGCCACAGGCCGCCCTCGGAGGCGAAGGACTTCTGCGGGGCGAAGTAGTAGACGTCCGTCTCGGTGATGTCCACCGGCAGGCCGCCGGCGCCCGAGGTCGCGTCCACCAGGACCAGCGAGCCCTCGTCCGCGCCCACCGGACGCCCGATCGGCATCGCGACGCCGGTCGAGGTCTCGTTGTGGGTGAGCCCGTAGACGTCCACGCCGGCCTCGGCGACCGGCAGCGGGTGGGTGCCCGGGGCGGTCTTGATCACGGTCGGCTCGCCGAGCCACGGCGCCGCCTTGACCGAGGAGGCGAACTTCGAGGAGAACTCGCCGAAGTCCAGGTGCTGGGACTTCTCCCGCACCAGGCCGAAGGCGGCGATGTCCCAGAAGGCGGTGGAGCCGCCGTTGCCGAGGACGACCTCGTAGCCGTCCGGCAGCGAGAACAGGCTGCTCACGCCCTCGCGCACGCGCTTGACCAGGTCCTTGATCGGGGCCTGGCGGTGCGAGGTGCCGAGCAGGGAGGTCTGGGTCGCGGCGAGGGCACTCAGGGCCTCGGGGCGCACCTTGGACGGTCCGCAGCCGAAACGGCCGTCTGCGGGCTTGATGTCAGCGGGGATCTGGATCTGAGCCACGCGCGCAGCCTACCGGCCGGAGGGTTCGGCGGGGTACGGCCGTCCGCCCGCTGAGACCGTGATCACTGCTGCCCGGAGGCGGGCCGCAGACAGGCGGCAGCGGGCCCGGCCGGAGCCGGACCCGCTGCTCAGGGGCACTGTCCGGACGCTCGTCCGGTATCCCCGGGAGGGGATCAGTGGACGATGGCGTCCCAGCCCTCGATCTCCTCGGGGCGGCGCGGGCCGGGGCCGATGTAGCGCGCGGAGGGGCGCACGAGCCGGCCCGTGCGCTTCTGCTCCAGGATGTGCGCCGACCAGCCGGCGGTGCGCGCGCAGGTGAACATCGAGGTGAACATGTGCGCCGGGACCTCGGCGAAGTCCAGCATGATGGCGGCCCAGAACTCGACGTTGGTGGCCAGCACGCGGTCGGGGCGACGGTTGTGCAGCTCCTCCAGCGCGGCCTTCTCCAGCGCCTCGGCGACCTCGAAGCGCGGCGCGCCGAGCTCCTTGGCGGTGCGGCGCAGCACCCGGGCGCGCGGGTCCTCGGCGCGGTAGACGCGGTGGCCGAAGCCCATCAGGCGCTCGCCCTTGTCCAGGGCGTTCTTGACCCAGGCGGTCGCGTCGCCGGTGCGCTCGATCTCCTCGATCATGCCGAGCACGCGCGACGGCGCGCCGCCGTGCAGCGGGCCGGACATCGCGCCGACCGCGCCGGAGAGGGCGGCCGCGACGTCGGCGCCGGTGGAGGCGATGACCCGGGCGGTGAAGGTGGAGGCGTTCATGCCGTGCTCGGCGGCCGAGGTCCAGTAGGCGTCGACGGCCTTGACGTGCTTCGGGTCCGGCTCGCCCCGCCAGCGGATCATGAACCGCTCGACGACCGTCTCGGCCTTGTCGATCTCGCTCTGCGGGACCATCGGCAGGCCCTGGCCGCGGGCCGACTGGGCGACGTAGGACAGGGCCATCACGGCGGCCCGGGCGAGGTCGTCGCGGGCCTGCTCGGCGTCGATGTCCAGCAGCGGCTTGAGGCCCCAGACCGGGGCGAGCATGGCGAGTGCGGACTGCACGTCGACCCGGATGTCGCCGGAGTGCACGGGGATCGGGAACGGCTCGGCGGCCGGCAGGCCGGGGTTGAACTTGCCGTCCACCAGCAGGCCCCAGACGTGGCCGAAGGAGACGTTGCCCACCAGGTCGTCGATGTCGACACCGCGGTACCGCAGGGCGCCGCCCTCACGGTCGGGTTCGGCGATCTCGCTCTCGAACGCGACGACTCCCTCAAGCCCGGGTACGAAATCGGACATGCGACGGCTCCCTCAGTTCTGTGATCGGCGCTCCGCCGTGGTGGGGCGGCGCACCAGTGACCGAATGGTGTTTGGCACTCGGTGCCAGAGTGACAGGCACGGGGTGCATTGCGCCATACACCACCGTGGTGATGTTTCCCGCGGGCCCGCTCGACCTGCCCGCCGGACGGGCCGGTCGCGCCCGGGGGAGCCCCGGAACCCCTGCGATCCCGGGAACCAAACGCCCTGTTCCGGACAATTCCCCGCGGGGCGGTCGGTCAAGCGGCGGCGGGCCACCTCATCTCCCACCGGGGTTTGTCCGTAGGTAGCGGCGCCGGTTGCTTGTCGTACGGGATGATGTTGGCGTGCAGACCCCGGATCGCGCCCAGTCGACGCCCCCGAGCCCCGCCAACCGGACCCTGGCCGACGAGGCCCGCCCCGGCCCGGACCTCACCGTGATGCGCAAGCACTACAGCCACGAGGGCCTGGTCGAGGAGCGGCTCGCGCCCGAGCCGATCGGCCAGTTCACCCGCTGGTTCCACGAGGCGGACGACGCCGGGGTGGTGGAGCCCAACGCCATGGTGCTCTCCACCGCCGACGCCGGGGGGCGGCCCAGCTCGCGCACCGTCCTGCTCAAGGGCTACGACCTGCGCGGCTTCGTGTTCTTCACCAACTACGGCTCCCGCAAGGGCTCCGAGCTGGCCGCCAACCCGTACGCGGGGCTGCTCTTCCCGTGGATCGCGCTGGCCCGCCAGGTGATCGTCCAGGGCCGGGTGGAGAAGGTCGGCCGGGACGAGACCGCCGCCTACTTCCGCACCCGCCCGCACGGCTCCCAGCTGGGCGCCTGGGCCAGCGAGCAGTCCAGCCCGGTCGGCGGCCGGGAGGTCCTCGAACAGCGCTACGCCGAGCTGGAGCGGCGCTACCCGGAGGGCGAGGGCGTGCCCGTCCCGCCGTTCTGGGGCGGGTACCGGGTGGTCCCGCAGAGCGTCGAGTTCTGGCAGGGCCGGGAGAACCGGCTGCACGACCGGCTCCGCTACGTCGCCGACCCGTCCGACCCGACGGGGTGGCGGGTGGAGCGGCTCTGCCCGTGATCCCTTCGGCCCAAAGGCTCCGCGCGGCGTCCGCGCGGAGCTGATGGACCGTCATCCGTCCGGTAGGATGCCCGTCGCGGACCTGGGCCGATGCAGCTCCGGCCGGCGGCCCGCCGTGCCGACACGATCGAGTGAGGGACTGAGTGAGGGACTGATGGGCGTCACCGGTGCGGGAACCGCCGCTGGACTCGGCTCTGACCTGGTCGACGTCGCCGCCCTGCCGCTCGACGAACTCGACGCCCTGCCCGACACCGTCCTCGGTGACCTGCTGCGCCGGGTGGTCGCGGACGCCCTGACCCCCGGCGCGGAGCCGCTCGCGGCCTTCCAGTCGGCGCTCGACCGGTAGCACCGCGGGAGCCCGCGCCCCCGTGCCCGGCGCGTCGAGCCCGACAGGCGCCCGCGCCCCCACCGGTGCGCCCCCTGAGCGCCGGAGCGCCCCCGGCCGGGGAAGTGCGCCTGACCACCGGCTAAACCCACCGAGGCGGCCGAATCCGCCAACTCGCCAGCGTGGACGGTGGAGTTCGGGACATGCTGGGGTATGAAACCAGCGCCGTCGCGGACCGTTGGGCACGGGGGGAACAGGTGATGGAGCAGGAACAACACCGGCCGTACTTCTTCTTCAGCTACGCGCGTCGGGACTTCGAGGCCGAGGACGCCTTCGTCAACCAGTTCTTCAACGACCTGCGGGACGAACTCGGGCGGCTGGTCGGCACCGGCGTGCGCGGCGAGGAACTGGCCTACCGGGACACCGAGCAGCTGCGCCTGGGCGACGACTGGGCCGAGCGGCTGGCCACGATGCTCGGCCGCAGCCGGACCATGATCGCGCTCTACTCCCCGGCCTACTTCACCAGCCTCTACTGCGGCAAGGAGTGGACCGCCTTCCGCGGCCGGGTCCGGCGCCACCACGAGGAGACCGGGGAGCTCATCCCGGCGCTCGTCCCGGTGCTCTGGGAACCCGTCGAGCCGGGCGACCTGGCCGACGAGGTCAACAAGATCCAGTGGGCCCAGCCGGACATGGGCGAGGCCTACGCCCGGTACGGCCTGCGGGCGCTGCTGCGCACCGCGCAGGGCGGGGCGTACGAGCAGGTCGTCCGGGTGGTCGCGGAGCGGGTCCGGGACGCGGCCGCGCGCCGGCTCGGCGAGCTGCCCGAGTTCGACCTCGGCGCCGTGCGCGGCTACTTCCCGCCCCCGGCGGCGCCGCCCGCGGCGTCCGCCCCCGGGATGGTGCGGCTGTTCATCGCGGCCGGGCGCGCCTCGGAGTCCGCCGCCGAGGGCGGCTGGTACGGCTCCAAGCCGTGGCACTGGGCGCCCTACCACCCGCCCGTCCAGCCCTCCCTGGCGGCCCGCGCCCAGCAGGTGATCACCGGTGCCGGGCACACCACCACGCTGGAGGAGGTCGACACCGCCCTCGCCGACAAGCTCGACCAGGCCCGCGAGGACAGCCAGGTCAGCATCCTGCTGGTGGACCCGTGGGTGGCCGGAGCCGAGCGCTACCGCTCCGCGCTGCGCGCGTACGACGAGCAGAACCACCCCGTCACCGGCGTGATGGTGCCCACCGGCAGCGGTGACCCGGCCGACGGGCCGGGGCGCGACGCGCTCTGGGCGGGCGTGCGCGACGTGTTCCGGCGCAACTGGCTGCGCCGGAGCGACCTGGAGCACTTGTTCCGGGTCAAAGTGAGCCGGGAGAGCTTCGACAACGACCTCACCATCATGGTGACGGTCGCTCAGAACAAGCTCATGGACGACAACCTGGATTGGGGGGACGATGGCGGCGACGCCTTCGGCCTCGGCCCCGGCGGCCCGGACACCGGCCCGGCGATGCCCGGGCTGACCATCCCGGCCGGCCCGCCGGGACCCCGCCCGGGGCCCGCACGCGTCAACCGGGGCCTCCCGGGTTCCACCGACCTGCCGCACCAGAGCCGGGGCAAGGACACCGCTGTCCCGCTGAGGGGGGAGAAGAACGATGACCACTGAGCCCGGCGCGGATCCGGAGCGCGGAGGACCGGGATCGGTCGTCACGTTCTACTCCTTCAAGGGCGGCACCGGCCGCACCATGGCGCTCGCCAACGTCGGCTGGATCCTCGCCAGCCGCGGCCTGCGCGTCCTGGTCGTCGACTGGGACCTGGAGGCGCCCGGCCTCCACCGGTACTACCACCCGCTGCTGGTCGACCCGGAACTGCACTCCACCGACGGCCTGATCGACCTGCTGCGCTCCTACGTCAAGCAGGCGCTGCCCTCCACCACCGGGCCGGTCGGGCAGTCCCCGGCCGCCTGGCTGGACGAGCCCGGGCGCCTGGACGGCTACGTCTGCGGCCTCGCCCTCGACCTGCCGCCCGGCGGCCGGCTCGACTTCCTGCCCGCCGGCCGGCAGAACGCCGCCTACGCCGCCGCCGTCACCAGCTTCAACTGGCGCAGCTTCTACCACGGCCGGGACATCCGCGGCGGCGAGTTCCTGCGCGAGCTGCGCGACCGCTGGGCCCGCGGCTACGACTACGTGCTCATCGACAGCCGCACCGGCGTCAGCGACACCTCCGGCATCTGCACCGTCCTGATGCCCGATACCGTGGTGGACTGCTTCACCTTCAGCGTCCAGAACATCCGCGGCGGCGTCGACGCGGCCCGCGACATCGCCGCGGCCGAGGAGCGGGCGATCCGGGTCCTGCCGGTGCCGATGCGGGTCGAGGACGCCGAGCAGGAGCGCCTGGAGGCCGGCCGCGACTACGCCCGCGAGGCCTTCGCCCCCTACCTCGGCCGCTGGCTGGCCGGCGACCGCCGGGCCGGCTACTGGGCCGACGTCGAGGTGCCGTACAAGCCCTTCTACGCCTACGAGGAGGTGCCCGCCACCGTCGCCGACCGGCCGCAGGAGGCCCGCAGCCTGCTCAACGCCTTCGAGCGGCTGGCCGGCTGGATCACCGACGGCCGGGTCCGCGCCCTTCGCCCGCTCACCGCCGAGACCCGCCGCCGGCTCTACGGCGCCTACCTGCGCTCCGCCCGGGCGGTTCCGCGCCAGGTGTTCGTCAGCTACGCCCCCGAGGACCGGATGTGGGCCGAGTGGGCCGCCGGGACGCTCACCCGCTTCGGCTACCAGACCTCCCTGCACAGCGCCGCCGAGCCGTACAGCGGCCCCCGGCCGCCGGAGGTCGCCGGGCCGGTCGACGGCCAGGGCCGGCTGCTCGCGCTGCTCTCGCCCGAGTACACCGCGCTGCCCCGCGCGGCCGAGGTCTGGCAGCTCCTCCAGGGGCGCGAACTCGCCTCCGGATCACCGTCGTTGGTCGCCTTCCGGCTCCAGGACTCGGACGAGCCGGTGCCCCGCCCGTTCGCCGGGCCGCCGGTGCCCGACCTGGTCCGCTCCTCCGCGGTCGGCGCCGAGTCCCAGCTCTACGCCGAACTCGGCCCGCCGCCCGGCAGCAGCCGCCAATCGGACACCGACAGCGGGGAGTTCGCCGCCCCCGCGCGGTTCCCCGGCACCGCCCCGCAGGTCCAGGAGGCGCCCTCGCGCAACGCCGCCTTCATCGGCCGCGGCAAGCTGCTCGAACTGCTCCGCAACCGCTTCACCGGCGGGCCCGCCGCCGTGCTCAGCCAGGTGCTCTACGGCTTCGGCGGCGCCGGCAAGTCCCAGATCGCCGCCGAGTACGCGCACCGCTTCAAGGCCGCCTACGACGTGGTCTGGTGGGTGCCCGCCGAGGAGCCCGCCAACATCCCGCAGAAGCTCGCCGAACTCGCGCCCCGGCTCGGCGTGCCCACCAGCGACGACGTCGCGCACACCGCCGCCGCCGTGCTCGACGCGCTGCGCCGCGGCCAGCCGTACCGCCGGTGGCTGCTCGTCTTCGACAACGCCGGCACCCCCGAGGAGCTCGCCCCCTGGCAGCCGGCCGGCTCCTCCGGCGGGCACGTGCTGATCACCTCCCGCAACCAGGGCTGGGCCCGGCACGCCGGCCTGGTGGAGGTCGACGTCTTCCTCCGCGAGGAGAGCGTCCGGCTGCTGCGCCGCTTCAACGGCGGGCTCTCCTCGGAGGACGCCGACCAGGTCGCGCAGCGCCTCGGCGACCTGCCGCTCGCCGTCGGCCAGGCCGCCGTCTGGCTCCAGGAGACGTCGATGCCGATCGCCACCTACCTCGAACTGCTCGACGAAGAGCTCACCGAGATGCTGGAGCGCACCCGGCTGCGCGCCGCCGACTACCCGCACTCCGCCGCCGCGACCTGGCGCATCTCGGTCGAGGAGCTGCGCCGGATGAACGCCCCGGCCGCCCAGATCCTGGAGATCTGCGCCTTCTTCGGCCCGGACGCCATCCCGATGCGGCTGCTCTACAGCCGGGCCGTCACCCGCGCCCTGCGGCTGCCCCCGCGCGCGCCCCGCGACAAGCTCGCGATCGGCGAGTTCCTGCGCGCCATCAACCGCTTCGGGCTCGCCCGCACCGACCAGGGCAGCGAGACCATCACCGTGCACCGGCTGGTCCAGGCGGTGCTGCGGGACCAGGTCGAGGAGGAGCGGCGGGCCGAACTGCGCGGCGTCGTCCACGCCGCGCTCGCCACCGCCAACCCCGGCGACCCGGACGTGCCCGTGAACTGGGCCGAGTACGCCGAACTCCTGCCCCACCTCTGGCCGTCCGGAGCGCTCGACAGCGCCGACGAGGACGTCCGGCAGTGGATCATCGACTCGGTCCGCTACCAGTGGAAGCGCAGCCTGCACGAGTCCGGCCGGGAACTCGCCGAACGGACCCTGGAGCACTGGCGCCAGGACGGCTACGGCGGGCCCGGCTTCGACGTCGACAACGACGCCCAGACGCTCATGCTGCGCACCCAGCTGAGCAACATCCGCCGCTCCCAGGGCGCCCTCCAGGAGGCGTACGAGATGGACCGGGACATCCTGGAACGCTTCACCGCGACCCTGGGCCCGGAGCACTCCCACACCCTCGCCGTCGCCAACAGCCTCGGCGCCGACCTGCGCTTCCTCGGCCGCTACGACGAGGCCCGGGCGCTCGACCGCCGCACCCTGGACGCCGCCCGGCGCACCCTCGGCCCGGACCACCCCCGCACCCTGATGATCACCAACAACCTCGCCGTCTCCGACTACCTGGCCGGCGACCGCCGGGCCGCCCTGGAACGGCACCGCAGCAACTACCTCCAGCAGCGCGACGCGCTCGGCGCGCACAGCCTCTACGCGCTCTCCTCGGCCTCCAACTACGCCCGCGACCTGCGCGAGACCGGGCGGCTGCGGGAGGCCCTGGACCTGCTGGAGGAGACCGTCCGGATCTACCAGCAGACCATCGGCGACAGCCACACCGACACCCTGCGCGCCCGCAAGAACCTGGCCGTGGCGCTGCGCCGGGCCGGCCGGTACCACGAGGCCCTGGAGATCGACGAGGACATCTACCAGCGCTACCTGGACATCAACGGCCCCGAGCACCCCGACACCCTGGCCGCCGCCACCAACCTGGCCAGCGACCTCAACGCGCTCGGCGACACCGGGCGGGCGATCCCGCTGGCCGAACGGGCGCTGGCGCGGTACCGCGACTACCTGGGCGAGAACCACCCGGTGACGCTGGCCGGCGCCAACAACCTCTCGGTGTACCTGCGGCTGGCGGGGCGCGCGACGGAGGCGCGCGAGCTGTCCGGCCGTACGCTGGCGCAGTTCCGCACCGTCCTCGGCGCGCACCACCTCTACATCCCGATCGCGATGATGAACCACGCCAACGACCTGTCGCTGGCCGGGGAGCTCCAGGACGCGCTCGACCTGGAACTGGAGGCCGCGCCGCTGATGACCGAGGCCCTCGGCCAGGACCACTACGACTCCATCGGCATCAACTCCAACCTCTCGCTGTCGATGGCCGCCCTCGGGTACGCCGAGCGGGCGGCGGAGCTGCGGGCGGACTGCATCCGGCGGGCCCGGATCACCCTGGGGGAGGAGCACCCGACGACGATCGCGGTGCGGGCCGGGACGCGGCTGGACTCCGACGTGGAGCCGCCGCACGTGTGACGGACGGTCGGCCGGCGTGGCCTAGGCTCACCGGCATGGTGCCGTTCCGGCAGTTCCTGCTGAAGATCCACAGTCGGTGCAACCTGGCCTGCGACTACTGCTACGTGTACGAGGGCGCGGACCAGAGCTGGCGCGGGCGGCCGCGGCGGATGGAACTCGCGACCGTCCGCCGCACCGCCCGGCGGATCGAGGAGCACGCGGCCGAGCACGGGCTGGACGAGGTGTCCGTGGTGCTGCACGGCGGCGAGCCGCTGCTCGTCGGCGCGGCCCATCTGGACGCGCTGCTGGCCGAGTTGGCGGCCGTCCGGCCCCGGACGCGGTTCACCGTGCAGACCAACGGGCTGCGGCTGCTGGACGAACCGGCCCTGCTCGACGTGCTGCACCGCCACCGGGTCGCGGTCGGGGTCTCGCTTGACGGCACCCGGGCCGACCACGACCGGCACCGCAGACTGCCCTCCGGCGCGGGCAGTTGGGCACGCACCGCGGAGGCGGTGCGGCTGCTCGGCTCGGACCGGCACCGGGACCTCTTCGCCGGCCTGCTGTGCGTGGTCGACCTGGAGTCCGACCCGGTGGCCACCTACGAGGCGCTGCTGGAGTTCGCGCCGCCCCGGATCGACCTGCTGCTGCCGCACGCGACCTGGCGGGAGCCGCCGCCCGGCGTCCGGCCGCGGCCGGTGCCGGCCGCGCCGCCGTCGGGCGCGGAGCCGGCGCCGTACGGGCAGTGGCTGATCGCCGCCTTCGACCGCTGGTACGACGCGCCGCGCCGGGAGACCGGGGTACGGCTGTTCGAGGAACTGGCGGTGCTGCTGCTCGGCGGGCGGGCGGCCAGCGAGGCGGTCGGGCTGGCGCCCGTCGACCTGGTGGTGGTCGAGGCGGACGGGACGATCGAGCAGGCGGACAGCCTCAAGGTGGCCTACGACGGCGCCCCCGGGACCGGCCTGGACGTGTGGCGGCACGGCTTCGCGCGGGCGGGCGCGCACCCGGCCTTCCGGGCCCGCCAGCGCGGCCTCGCGGGCCTCGGGCCGGTCTGCGCCGGCTGCCCGCTGGCCCGGGTCTGCGGCGGGGGACTGTACGCGCACCGGTACGCGGGGGACGGCTTCGGGCACCCGTCGGTGTACTGCGCGGACCTGGACCGGCTGGTCCGGCACATCGCGGGGCGCCTGCGGGCGGGGGTGGCGGGGCTGGCGGGGAGCTGAGGACCGGTGCGGGGCCGGGCGGTGGGTTCCTGGTGGGCGTCGGGCGTCGGGCGTCAGGCGTCAGGCGTCGAACGTCGGCGGGCGGCGGTTCGGCTCACCCGTCCGGGTCATGCCCGGCCGCCGTCCGGCTGATCCGCCCCGGCGCGGGGAGACTGCGGGCGGACCCGGCGGGTTGGGCGATGGGCCGGCCGACCGGGCCGGGAGCCGAACGGACGAGGAGGAGGACCGGTGGCGGGTACGGGCGAGGTGGTGGCGGCCGGGGTACCGGGCGCCCGCGGGGCGGACGGGCTGCCCCGGCACGGCGTGGACCGGGAGACGTTCCGGGCGATCGCGGGCGCGCGCGGCGGGCCGCAGGCCGTCCGGCTGCTGCGCGGCGGGCAGTTGAGCAAGCGGGCGCTGCTGCTGCTGGCGCTGCGCCGGGCGGTGCCGGAGCACGACGGCTACCGGGAGGCGTACGCCCGGGTGCGGGCGCTGCAGCGGGACGACCGGGACCAGTGGGAGGAGGTGCTGCTGCGGCCCGAGTTGGACGCCTGGGCGGCCGACTGCCTGCGCGGCGCGGCGGCGGGCGAGGACGTTCCGCTCGGCGGACTGGGCGAGTTCCTCCGCCCCGGCTCCGGCGCGCCCCTCGCGCTGGAGTGCGACGGGCTGCGCTGGGCGCCGTCGATCGACCACGCCGGTCCGCGCCGGGTGGACTACGGACGTCCGCCGGCCGGTCCGCTCGCCGACGCCGAACTCGGGCTCTGGGAGCAGCGCTTGTCCGAGGCCTGGGACATCCTGGTGCGCCGTCACCGCCGCCATGCGGCGGCCGTCGCGGCCTGCGTGACCACCGTCGTCCCGCTGCGGCCCGCCCCCGGCGGGGAGGCGGTGAGCGCCGCCGCCCGGCGGGCCTACGGCGCGGTGGCGGCCTCGCTGCCGGGCGATCCGGTGCTGCTGGCGCTGGCCCTGGTGCACGAGTTCCTCCACGTCCAACTCGGCGCCCTGCTGGACCTGGTGCCGCTGCACCGCCCCAACGGCCCGGCCGTCCACCACGCCCCCTGGCGGCCCGACCCGCGCCCGGCCGGGGCGCTGCTCCAGGGGGCGTACGCGCACCTGGGCGTGGCGGACTTCTGGCGGGCGGAGGCGGCCGCCGGGGCGGGCGACGCCGCCCGCGCGCACGGGGAGTTCGCGCGCTGGCGGACGCACACCCTGGCCGCCGGGCGGACGCTCCTGGGCTGCGGCGAACTGACGTCGAGCGGGCTGGAGTTCACCGAGGAGCTGGTGCGGACCGTCCGGGAGCTCGGCGAGCCGGGGGAATGAATCCCGGACATCGGACGCTTGGCCGGATGGCGTGCTTGCCGGAGGGCTTCCCCGGGCACTCCCGGGGTGTGTCCAGGTACTGCTTCAGGTGCTGGTCCCGGTTCCCGTCCGGGGCCTCCTCCGGGTTCTCCTCCGGATGCGGGCCCGGGTGTTCGTCCGGGCGCTCGTCCCGGCGGTGCGCTTCGGCGTGCGCCAGGGCGAAGTGCGCGACCGCTGAACGGGTGAATTCTGGGGGCTCAACGCGCTGTCGTACGACGTGGACCGCCTGGGGAGTTCAACGTGAGTCCGCAAGGTGCCGCGCGGAGTCTTCGCTGGCACTACATTGGTCGCAACCGGGTGGGCTTACCCACCCTCGGCAGGTCCTAACCGCGCCTAAGGAAACGAATATGACCCCGGTAACCAGCATCAGGCCGGCCGGCAAGCTCACTGACCCTCAGGAGACGCCGGAACGCCCCTCCCTCGCCGATCTCGCCGCGCTCGGCGCGGAAGAACTCGCCTCCCGGCTCCAGCGCGCGCTCCCCGGCGCGGAATCCGGCCTCGTGCCGGTCGCTGCCTTCAACTCCTCGATCTGACCCGACCCGGACCTCCGAGCGGAACCCAGACCGAGCAGACCGAACCGAGCCGAACAGTTCCATGACGACGTCGATTCCGCTGCCGTTGACGCAGTTCGTGGTCAAGATGCACAGCAGGTGCGATCTGGCCTGCGACCACTGTTACGTCTACGAGCACGCGGACAGCAGCTGGCGCTCCCGGCCGAAGGTCATCGCGGACGGGATCATGGCCAAGGCCGCCGAGCGCATCGGTGAGCACGCGGCCGCCCACCGGCTGCCCGCCGTCCGGGTCGTCCTGCACGGGGGAGAACCCCTGCTCGCCGGCCCGGACCGCTTGCGCCGCGCCGCCGGGACGCTCCGGGCGGCGCTCCCGCCCGGCTGCGTGCTCGACCTGCGCATCCACACCAACGGCGTGCTGTTGAGCCGGGACTTCTGCTCGCTGTTCGCGGAGCAGGACATCAAGGTCGGCATCTCGCTGGACGGCGACCGGGCCGCCAACGACCGCCACCGGCGGTTCGCCGACGGACGCAGCAGCCACCCGCAGGTGCTGCGGGCGGTCGCGCTGCTGAACGAGCCCGAGTACCGGCACCTGTTCGCCGGGCTGCTGTGCACGATGGACGTCGAGAACGACCCGGTGGCCGTGTACCGGGCGCTGGCCGAACTCCGCCCGCCCGCCGTGGACTTCCTGCTTCCGCACGCCACCTGGGACGATCCGCCCGCGCGCCCCGCCGGGCCGGCCACCACCCCGTACGCCGACTGGCTGCTGACCGTCCACGGGCTGTGGGAAGCGGACGGACGGCCGTTCGCCGTACGGACCTTCGAGTCCGTGCACCGGACCCTGCGCGGATTCTCCAGCCTCACCGAGTCGCTCGGCCTGGAGCCCTCCGACCTGGCGGTCCTGGAGACGGACGGGACCTTCGAGCAGGCCGACAGCCTGAAGACCGCGTACGACGGCGCGCCCGTCACCGGCATGAACGTTTTCGCGCACAGCCTCGACGACCTGGCCCGCCACCCCGGCATCGCCGCCCGCCAGTCCGGCCTGGCCGGACTGAGCGAGGCCTGCCGCGCCTGCTCCGTGGTCCGCTCCTGCGGTGGTGGGCTGTACGCCCACCGCTATCGGAGCGACGATGGAGGAGGCAGCTTCGACCATCCCTCCGTCTACTGCGGTGATCTCATGACGTTCATCAACGGCATTGCGGGGAACGGGAGTTCGACTGGCGTTCCGGTGCGGGCGGCCGAGGCCGCCCGGCCCGGCGCCGAGCCGCTGCCGCCCGGCGCGCTCACCCCGTCGCAACTCGACGAGCTGGCGCGCGGATACGGGGGCGCGGAGACCATCGCCGCGCTCGGCCGCTCCCAACTCGCCCTCACCCGGGCGATGCTGGCCGCCGCCTGGGACGCCTCCGGACAGGGGCGGGCCGAGGCGTGGGCCCTGCTGACGGAGCTCGACACGGCGGCCCCCGCCGCCGTGGACACCGTGCTCGCCCACCCGTACGCCCGCTCCTGGGCGGCCCGCAGACTCGCCGGGGACCTGCCGGTCGGGCTCGGCCCACTGGCCGCGCTCGCCGCGGCGGCCGCGGTGCGGGCCGGGCGGGGGGACGCGGTGGCGGTGCCCGTCCGCGGCGGGTGGCTGCACCTGCCGACGCTCGGCCGGATCGCCGTACCCGACGGCGAGGCCGTGGTCACCGGGCGGGCCGACGGCTTCGAGGTGCGGGCGTCCGACGGCTCGGTGCACACCGTGCCGGACGAACCGCTGCGGCGGGTCCGGCTGGCCGGCGGCTGGACGGTCGCCCTGGAGGACACCGACCCGCTGCGCGACAGCCACGACCACCCGGTGGCGGACCGCCTGTCCGAGAGCGAACTGCTCGACTGGACGGGCGCGTTGCGCGAGGCCTGGGAACTGCTCGGCCGGGACCTGCCCGGGTACGCGGAGGGCATCCGGGCCGGCCTGGCGACGGTCACCCCGTTGCGTCCCGGCCCGACCGGCCGGGACGTCAGCTCGGCGGCCCGACAGGCGTACGGCGCGGTCGGCATCGCCCGGCCCGCCACCGCGCCGACCCTCGCCCTGCTGCTCGCGCACGAGTTCCAGCACGTCAAGCTCGGCGCGGTGCTGGACCTGACGGACCTGTACGACCGCGCCGACACCACGCTGTACCTCGCCCCCTGGCGGCCCGACCCCCGGCCGCTCGAAGGGCTGCTCCAGGGCACGTACGCCCACCTGGCCGTCACCGAGTACTGGGGCACCCGCACCCGCGCGTACGACGGACTGCCGGGACCGGCCGCCGACCGGGCACGGGAGCAGTTCGCGCTCTGGCGGCGGTACACCGCCGAAGCCGTGGAGCGGCTGGCGTCGTCCGGGGCCCTGACCGGGACCGGCTCGCGCTTCGCCGACGGCATGCGTGCCACCGTGGCACCCTGGCTCGCCCTGCCGCTGCCCGCCGCCGCCGAGCAGGCGGCCGACCGGGTACGGCGCGAACGGGCCGGGGTCTGACCTCCCACTCCCGCCGCCCCGGGTCCTCCCTCGCCCGGGGCCATCAACCCCGGGGAAACGCCATCCTCACCGAACCCCGCGGCGGCGTCGCCGTCGCCTCCCCCGTCCATCCCCTCGTCCGCGACCTCGCCGACCTCGGGGTCCGTCCGGGCACGGTGCTGCACGTCCAGGCGTCCCTGCGCGCCCTCGGACCGGTGCCCGGAGGGGCGGCCGGTGTGGTCGAGGCCCTGCTCGAACTCCTCGGCCCCGACGGCACCCTGGTCGCCTACACCGCCACGCCCGAGAACTCCGCCACCTCCCGCGTCCACCAGCGCGCCACCGCCGGTCTCTCCCCGGCGGCGGTGGCCGACTACCAGGCCCGGATGCCCCGCTTCGATCCGGCCACCACCCCGGCCTCGCCCTCCATGGGGGCGCTGTCGGAGGCGGTCCGCACCCACCCGGGCGCACTGCGCAGCCACCACCCGCAGACCTCCTGGGCGGCCGTGGGCCGGCTCGCCCGGGAGATCACCGGGCGCCACCCGCTGACCTCCCACCTCGGCCCGGAGTCGCCGCTCGGGCGGCTCTACGAACTGGACGCCCGGGTGCTGATGCTCGGCGTGCCGATGGGCCGGTTCACCGCCTTCCACCTGGCCGACCTGCGCATGCCCGACGTCCCGGTGCGCGAGTACCGCTGCGTCGGGGCGGACGGCTGGACCACCTTCCGGGCCCCCGACCTCGACGACCTCCACTTCGACCGCCTCGGGGAGGAGGTCCTGCGCACCGCCCGCGGCATCACCACCGCCCGCATCGGCACCGCCGACTGCCGGCTCGTCCCGGTGCGGGAGGCCGTCGACCTCGCCGAGGCCGTCCTGCGCCGCGGCCGCCCCTGAAACCTGCCCCTTCTCCTCGCCCCTCAACACCTGGTTCCGCCCCTACTCCTCGCCCCACCCGTCCCCGTCGCGCGGGGGGAAGCGGGCCGGGCAACCTCCCCCACACGAACTCGGGGGGGGGGGGTTTTGTGGGGGGGGAAGGGAGGGTGGGGAGGCCCGGGGGGGCGGGGGGAACCCGGGAGGGTGGGGGTT
>NZ_JBHVJT010000096.1:21873-35306 GCF_042798815.1 Kitasatospora sp. NPDC057738
GAACCCTTCCCCTTCTCCCCCCCCCTCACCACCTTGTTCCCCCCTTCCCCCCCCCCCCACCTGCCCCATCCCTGAGGGAGACGTCCTCCCGGCCGCCTCCCCCCACGCGACTTCGGGGGTTGGTGTTTCGGCGGAGGGGCCGGCGGGTGCGGGACGTCCGGGCGGTGCGGGGAAAATCCGGGAGGGCGGGCGTCCGTGCGGTGCTACGGTCGGGCGCCATGAGCTGGCTTCCCGATGACTTCGTCCATCCCGTCCAGGTGCCGCTGCCGGGCGGGGCCCATCACCTGCGGCCGGTCCGGGAGGCGGATGCCCCGCTCGACTACCCGGCCGTGATGGGCTCGCGCGAACGGCTGTGGACCCTCTTCGGTCCGGCCTGGGGCTGGCCCGCGGCCACCATGACCTTCGAGGCCAACCAGGCCGACCTGCTGCGGCACGAGAAGGAGATCGCCGCACACCAGTCCTTCAACTACGCGCTGCTCGACGCGGCCGAGACGGCCCTGCTCGGCTGCGTCTACATCGACCCGCCCGCGAAGGCCGGTGCGGACGGCGAGATCGCCTGGTGGGTGGTGGACGAGCTGGTGGGCAGCGAGGTCGAGCGGGCCATGGACGCGCTGGTGCCGCGGTGGATCGCCGCCGACTGGCCGTTCGAGCGGCCCCGCTTCCTCGGCCGTGGGATCTCCTGGTCGGACTGGCTCGCCCTGCCCGCGCACGCCGGCGCGTGAGCCGACCTCGCCCCGCGTGCCCCGGCCCACGCCGGGGCACGGGGGCGAACGTCATCGACCCCTGAGGAAGCGGGCGCACCGGGCACGCCGGCGTGCACCCGGCGGCTACGGCCCGACCGGTTCCAGCCGGAGCCGCCGGGACGGCCAGGGGGCCGGCTCGGCGGGGCCGAACCAGACGCGGACGTCCTCGCCGGTGCGGACGGGCAGTCGGGGGAAGTCGTTCTCGGCGTGCTCGGTGCGGTGCAACGCATGGTCCGGGAGCAGGTGTTCGGTGGCGAAGGAGTCGAAGGCGCCGCCGTGGACGGTCGCCGAGGCGGCCGGGTGGCAGACGGTGGCGAGGACCTCGCGGCGGCCCGCATGCGGTGTGAATCCGGGGCCGCGCAGCAGCAGGACGTCGTCGCTGTCGACCATGGTGGCGTTGGCCGCGTCGCGGTGCTCCCGCCAGACCGGGCCGCCGTAGAAGGCCTCCAGGGCGCGCCGCCGGTCGGCCATGTCGGGGAAGGCGCGCAGCCAGACGAAGCGGTCCGGATCGTCGAGGTCGCGGAAGCGGCCGCCGACGGTGATGCCGACCGCCTGCTGGCCCGTCACGAACTCGCGCTCGAACAGCTCGATCAGGGTCTCCCGGGCGCCGGGGTGCAGGGTGTACTGGCGGAGTTCGACGATGAGGTTCATGCCGTGGCCGCCCCGGTGGGGGTGAAGTCGTTCATGCGCCGCAGCGTAGGAGTGCTCTCCTGACACCACCTGTCAGTGGATACTGGGCGGCATGCGCGCGAGTCGGCTGGTCGCCCTGCTCCTGCTGCTCCAGAACCGGGGCCGGCTGACCGCCGAGCAGCTGGCGGGGGAGCTGGAGGTCTCCGTCCGAACGGTCTACCGGGACGTCCAGGCGCTCGCCGCCGCCGGAGTCCCGCTGTACGGCGACGCCGGGCACGCCGGCGGGTACCGGCTGGTCGACGGCTACCGGACCCGCCTCACCGGGCTGACCGCCGACGAGGCCCAGGCCGCCTTCCTCGCCGCACTCCCGGGCGCCGCCGCCGAGTTGGGCCTCGGCGAGGCGCTCACCGCCGCCCAGCTCAAACTGCGGGCGGCCCTGCCGGCGGAGCTGCGCGAGCACGCCGGGCGGATCCAGGAGCGCTTCCTGCTCGACGCGCCCGGCTGGTACGGCGCGGCGGACGAGACCCCGCACCTGGCCGCCGTCGCCGCCGCGGTGTGGGAGCGGCGGGCGGTGGTGCTGCGGTACCGGCGCTGGCGGGCGCCGGAGGAGATCGAGCGGCGGGTGGAGCCGTACGGGCTGGTGCTCAAGGCCGGGCGCTGGTACCTGGTCGCCGCCGGTCCGGGCGGGATGCGTACGTACCGGGTCGACCAGGTCGTCGGACTGCGCGTGCTGGACGAGGAGTTCGCGGTGCCGGACGGCTTCGGCCTGGGCGCGTACTGGACGGGCTACCTCGCGGACTTCCGGGCCCGGCTGCACACGGGGGAGGCGCTGGTCCGGCTCACCCCGGAGGGCGCCCGGCGCCTCGGGGTCGCCGCCGCGGACGAGGGCTGGACGGAGGCCCGGGTGCCGATCGAGTCGCCGGACCACGCGCACGGGGAGTTCCTGCGGCTGGGCGCCGACGTAGAGGTGCTGGAACCGGCCGAACTCCGTGACCGCATCGCCAGGACGGTACGGGCCCTGGCCGCCCGCTACGGGGGGTGATCCGCGGGCCCGGACAGCCGAGCGCCCGACCGGCGGGGTGCCGGTCGGGCGGGGTCGGGCGGGTCAGGCGACGAAGTGGTCGAACTCGCCGGCCTTGGCGCCGAGCACCCAGGCGTTGAACTTGATGCGGGTGGTGGTGACGACGAGGGTGGGGTCGTCGGACTGCCGGATGTAGACGTGGTCGCCCTCGGAGGCGATCTCGATCCAGTCATCCTTGTCGCTGCTGGTGCTGGACCTCTGCCAGTCGAGGTGGTCCACGAGTGCCCTCCTGGTGGTGCGTGGCGGCCGTATCGAGGGTACTGGTCCCTGTGCACGGACGGCGGCATCGTTTCGGTCATGTCAATTCGTGCGAGACGTTGTGCTATTCCATTGGGGTGTCAGTCGTTCCTACACTGAAGCCCCGCCGCACGGGGGCTGCGGGAGGCAGGTTTGCCGACGGGCCCGGGGGAGGCGCGTGTGACTGACCGGGGCTGGGACGAGGACGACGCCCGGCCGTACTTCTTCCTCTCCTACGCGCACACCCCCAAGGCCGGTGCGCGGGGCGCGAGCGACCCGAACCACTGGGTCAGGCAGTTGTACCGGGACCTCTGCGAGGCGGTGCTCCAGCTCACCACGGTCCCGGACGGGGCCGCGGTCGGCTTCATGGACGAGTCCATGCACCAGGGCGAGCTGTGGGCCGAACGGTTGTCCGACGAGTTGGCGACCTGTCGGGTGTTCGTGCCCCTGTACTCCCCGAGGTACTTCAACAGCGTTCCGTGCGGCCAGGAATGGCACGCGTTCACCCGCCGGCCGGTCTACCCGGCGAACCTCGACTCCGAGCGCACCAGCGGCATCGTCCCGGTGCTGTGGGCGCCGATGAGCCGCTACCGGCTGCCGAACGTGGCCAGTGAACTCCAGTTCAACCACGCGAGTTTCGGGCCCGAGTACGCCACCGAGGGCCTGTACGCCCTGATGAAGCTCAGCTACTTCCGCTCCTCCTACGAGCTGGCGGTGCACCGGCTGGCGGCCCGGATCGTGCAGGTCGCGGAGGAGACGGTGATCCCGGTCGGGCGGCGGCTGGGATTCAACGGCCTGCCGAGCGCGTTCAACGTCACCGCCCCGACCAAGCAGCTGCGGATCTCCGTACTCGCCTACCACCAGAACGAGTTGCCCGCCGACCGCAGCCCCGACTACTACGGCGAGCGGCGCACCGACTGGCACCCGTACCGGCCGGTCGGCTCGCCGATCGCCCAGCACGCGGCGCGCCTCGCCCGGCAGTTGGGGTTCCAGCCGACCGTGCACGAGTTCGACGAGGAGGTCGAGTCGATCATCGGGGGCAACGCCGAGGCGCCCGGCCTGCTGCTGCTCGACCGCTGGGCGCTGCGCGACCCGCGCCGGCGCGAGCTGGTCCGGCGCTTCGACCGCTCGGACGCCACCTGGGTGAGCATCCTGGAGCCGTTCAACGGCGACGACCCGGAGTGCGCCGACCGCGCCGACGAGCTGGGCGACCTGACCGACGAGACGCTGCGCATCACCCGGCGGGCGAGCCGGCCGAGCTTCCTCGGCGCGACCGGACCGACCGGGCTGCACTCCCTGGAGGACTTCGACGACGCGCTGCCCCGGGCGGCGATGAAGGCCAAGTACGCGTTCGAGGGCCGCACCCGGGCCGAACCGGAGGAACCGCCGCCGCCCCGGCCGAGCCTGCGGGACGCGTTCCGTCGCGGCCCGGGCGGGTACGGACCGGACGGATCCCCGGCGGACCCCTTCGAGGACGACCGGGGCGACGACCGCGCCGACGGCGACGGCACCGGCCGCACCACCGGTACCACCCACCGACGTCGGGACAACGGCGACGACCCGCACCGCGAGCGTGACCCGCACCGCGAGCGCGACCCGCACCGAGAGCAGGACCCGCACCGCGAGCACGACCCGTACCGCGACGACGGCGATGAACCCGATGACGGGATGGCGCCCTTGGGAGGACGAGGACCGCGATGACTGACAACCGCACCAGGAACCTCCGTCTCGGCGGGCTCACCTCCGCCGACCTGGCCGCCCAGCGGGAGGCCGAGCGGCAGGCGGCGGAACAGGACCGCAACGGCCGGATCATCACCTTCTACTCGTACAAGGGCGGCACCGGCCGCACCATGGCGCTGGCCAACACCGCCTGGATCCTGGCCGCCAACGGCTTCCGCGTGCTCACCGTGGACTGGGACCTGGAGGCGCCCGGCCTCGCCAAGTTCTTCCACCCGTTCCTCGACCCGGCCTCGCTGGCCGGGACCACCGGGATGATGGACCTGATCGCCGAGTACCGCGAGGAGGCGCTGCGCCCGGTCGAGCACGCCGAGGGCTGGCACCTGGACTTCGCCCGGGTGCACCCGCACGCGCTCTCGCTCACCTGGCCGCACTTCCCGGCCGGCGGCAGCCTGGACTTCCTCTCCGCGGGCCAGTTCAACCGGGACTACTCCGAGGCCGTCACCCACCTCGACTGGGACATCTTCTACGACCGCTTCGACGGCGGGCAGTTCTTCGACGCCCTCAAGGCCGACATGGCCAAGCGCTACGACTACGTGCTGATCGACTCCCGCACCGGCCTGTCCGACATCGCCGAGATCTGCACCGTCCAGATGCCCGACGACCTGGTGGTCTGCTTCACCCTCAGCGACCAGTCCATCGACGGTGCCTCCCGGATCGCCCAGCACATCCACGACCGCTACCGCGAGCGCGGGATCCGCATCCTGCCCGTCCCGATGCGCATCGACGAGGGCGAGAAGGAGAAGGCCGACGCCGGCCGCGCCCTCGCCCGGGTCCGCTTCGACGGGCTGCCGGCCGGCTTCGACGGCGAGGAACTCGCCCAGTACTGGGGCTCGGTGGAGATCCCGTACCGGCCGTTCTACGCCTACGAGGAGATCCTCGCCACCTTCGGCGACCAGACCGGCACGCCCACCTCGATGCTGGCCGCCTGCGAGCGGCTCACCTCCATGATCACCGAGGGCCGGGCGGCCGGCCTGCCGCCGGTGGACGAGGAGGTGCGGCTGCGCTTCGTGGACGCGTTCACCCGCCGCCGCCCGTCCGTGCCCGCCGACCTCTACCTCTCCTACGTCCCCGAGGACCGGATGTGGGCGGACTGGATCGAGTCCGTCCTGACCAGGGCCGGCTTCCGGGTGCTGCCGCGCGACCTCAGCGCCGGCACCGACCCGCGCGAGGAGACCGAGCGCGGCATCGACTCCGCGTACCGGACGGTCGCCGTGCTCTCGCCCGCCTACCAGCGCTCCCCGCAGGCGCGGGCGCTGTGGGAGTCGGTGGTCAGCTCCGACCCCTCCGGCACCCGCCGCCAGCTGCTGCCCGTCCGGGTCGGCGACGTGCGGCTCACCGCGCCGTTCAGCAACCGCAACCCGGTCGACCTGGTCGGCCGCGACGAGACGCAGTCGATCCAGAGCCTGCTGCGCGCGCTCGGCCGCGGCGACACCCCGCTCGACGACGCGCCCAGCGGCGGCCCGCGCTTCCCCGGCAGCAAGCCCTCGGTGTGGGACGTCCCGCCGCGCAACCCCTCCTTCACCGGCCGCTCCGCCGTCCTGGAGCAGCTGCGCAACCAGCTGCGCGGCGGCATGGCGGCCGTGCTGCCCACCCCGCAGACCCTGTACGGGCTCGGCGGCGTCGGCAAGACCCAGGTGGCGCTGGAGTACGCCCACCGCTTCATGTCCGACTACGACCTGGTCTGGTGGATCGACGCCGAGCAGACCGAGCTGGTCGCGCCGGCGCTGGCCGAACTCGCCCGGCGGCTGGGCCTGCGGGTCGGCGACTCGGTGACCGAGGCCGCCGAGGCGGCCAGGGAGGCGCTGCGGCGCGGCGTGCCCACCTCGCGCTGGCTGCTGATCTTCGACAACGCCGACGAGCCCGCCGAGATCCGCCGGTTCTTCCCCGGCGGCTCCGGCCACATCCTGGTCACCTCCCGCAACCAGGCCTGGACCGGGCACGCCGAGGCGCTGGAGGTCGACGTCTTCACCCGCGGCGAGAGCGTCGAGCACCTGTGCCGGCGCGCCCGCAGCCTCTCCCGCCCGGACGCCGACCGGGTCGCCGAGGCGGTCGGGGACCTGCCGCTGGCCGTCGAGGTGGCCGCCGCCTGGCTGGACACCACCGGCACCCCGGTGGAGACCTACGTCTCCCAGCTGCACGCCGAGGCCGCCCGCGCGCTGGCCGTCGGCCGCCCGGCCGACTACCCGACGCCGGTCGCCGCGACCTGGAACGTGTCGATCGGACGGCTGCGCCAGCAGTCCCCGGCGGCCGTCCGGCTGCTCCAGCTGTGCGCGTTCTTCGCGCCCGAGCCGATCTCGATGAACCTCTTCTACAGCGACCAGATGATCCGGGCGCTGGTGAAGTTCGACGCCGACCTCAGCGACAAGTTCATGCTGGGCAAGGTGATCCAGGCGATCGGCCGGTACGCGCTGGCCAAGGTCGACGCCGGCAGCAACAGCTTCCAGGTGCACCGGCTCGTCCAGGCGGTGATCCGGGCCGGGATGACCGCCGACGAGCAGGAGATCGCCGTCCACGAGGTGCACCGCATCCTCACCGGCGCCCGGCCCGTCCTCGGCGACACCGACGACCCGGCCAACTGGCCCGCCTTCGACGAGATCTGGCCGCACCTGTCGCCGTCCAAGGCGCACAACTGCGACGAGGCGGACACCCGCCAGCTGCTCATCGACCGGGTCCGCTACCTGTGGAAGCGCGGCGAGCTCGACCGCGCCCGCGACCTCGGCCACGCCCTGGACGTGGAGTGGACCGGCAAGCTCGGCGAGAACGACCGGCAGACCCTGCTGCTGCGCTTCCAACTCGCCAACGTGCTGCGCTCCCAGGGCAACTACGGTGAGGCGCTGGCCCTGGACGAGGACACCCTGGAGCGCCAGCGCGGCCTGCTCGGCGAGCACCACCCGTACACCCTGATGACGGCCGGCTCGCTCGGCGCCGACCGCCGGGCGCTCGGCCGGTTCCAGGCCGCGCTCGACCTCGATCGCGAAATCCTCGACCAGTTCCGCGAGTTGTTCGGCGACGACAACCCGCGCACGCTCTCCATGGCGAACAACCTGGCGATCGACTACCGGCTGGTCGGCGACAGCGAGGCGGCCCGCGAACTCGACCAGGAGACCCTCGACCGGCGCACCGCCGTCCTCGGCCCCAAGCACCCCTACACCCTGTCCACCAAGTCCAACCTGGCCCGCGACCTGCGCGAACTCGGCGACTACCGCGGCTCGGTGGACCTGCTCCAGGAGGTCACCTCCGACCTCGGCGACGTGCTCGACCCGGACCTGCCGGAGAACCTGCGCAACGCCAAGTCGCTGGCCGTCTCGCTGCGCCGGATCGGCCAGCTCGCCGAGGCCCGCCGGATCACCAAGGAGACCTACGAGCGCTACCTGGAGCGCTACGGCGCCGACGCCCCCGACGCGCTCGCCTGCGCGCTCAACCTGGCCGCCGACCACAGCGCCTCCGGCGACAAGGAGGCCGCCCGCGACCTCTGCTCCACCGTCTTCGAGGGCCACCGGCGGCTGTTCGGCGACGAGCACCCGTTCACCCTGGCCTGCGCCAACAACCTCGGCATCTACCTGCGGGGCAGCGGCGACGTCCCGGGCGCCATCGAGCGCGGCCGCCTCACCGTCGAGGGGCTGACCCGCTCGGTCGGGCCGGAGCACCCGTACACCCTCAACGCGATGATCAACCTGGCCAACGCCTACGGCGACGACGGGCAGCTGGACCGCGCCGAGCGGCTCGGCCGGGCCGCGTACCAGGGGCTGTGCGACCGCTACAGCGCCCAGCACCCGGACGCGGTGGCCTGCGAGGCCAACCTGGCGATCACCCTGCGGTCCGGCGGGCGGCACACCCAGGCGGCCGAGCTGAGGGCGCGGGCGATCTCCGAGCTGATCCGGCAGGTCGGCGAGGAGCACCCCAACACGGTCTCCGCGCGGGGCTGGAAGCGGATCAACCGCGACCTGGAGCCGCAGCCGGTCTGACCGGGAAGGGGGGCGGGGTGCGCCGCCGGCGAGGGCTGCGCACCCGAAGCAGGGGTGGCAGCCGGACGAGGGCGCGCCGCCGGACCGGGGGGTACGCTCCCTGACCATGAGCACCCCGCCCCCGGTCCTGGTCACCCGGCGCCTCGCCCCCGGCGTCGTCGAACGGCTCACCGCGCACCACGCCGCCACCTGCCACGACTCCGACCTGGCGATGGACCGGGCCGCGCTGCTGGACGCCGTCCGCGGCCGGCGGGCCGTGATCACCACCCTGGACGACCGGGTGGACGCCGGGTTCCTCGACGCGGCCGGCCCGCAGCTGGCCGTCGTCGCCAACCACGCCGTCGGCTACCACAACGTGGACGTGGCCGCCTGCGCCGAACGCGGCGTCCTGGTCACCAACACCCCGGGCGTGCTCACCACCGCCACCGCCGACATGGCCTGGGCGCTGCTGCTGGCCGCCACCCGCCGGCTCGGCGAGGGCGAACGGCTGCTGCGCTCCGGCGCGTCCTGGACCTGGGCGCCGAACTTCCTGCTCGGCCTGGAGCTGGCCGGCACCCCGCTGGGCGTGCTCGGCATGGGCCGGATCGGCCGGGCGGTGGCCCGCCGGGCCCGCGCCTTCGACATGCCGGTCAGCTACCACAACCGCCGCGAACTGCCGACCGGTCAGGCCGAGGGCGCCGACTGGAAGCCGCTGGAGGAACTGCTCGCCACCTCCACCGTGCTGGTCGTCACCTGCCCGTTCACCGAGGGGACCCGGCACCTGCTGGACGCCCGCCGCCTCGCCCTGCTGCCGCGCGGTGCGGTGGTGGTCAGCATGACCGCGGGCGTGGTCGACGAGGAGGCGCTGGCCGCCGCGCTGGAGTCCGGCGCGCTGTTCGCCGCCGCCGTGGACAACTTCGAGCACGAGCCGGCCGTCCCGTCCGCGCTGCTCGCCCAGGAGCGCGCGGTGCTCGCCCCGCACCTGGGCAGCGCCACCGTCCGCACCCGGCAGGCGATGGGCGGCCTGGCGGTGGACAACGTGCTGGCGGTGCTCGGCGGCTCAGCGCCCCTGACGCCGGTGGAGGTCTGAGCCCGGGCCGCCCCAGCCCGCGGCCCAGGCCAGCGCGGTGGTCATCACCCGGAACGCCCCGAAGTGCGCGGCGCCGGGCTCCAGGAACAGTTCGGCGTCCGGGATGTGGTCGGCCAGCCAGCGGGAGTGGTCGACCGGCGAGAACTGGTCGTCCGCGCCGTGCCAGAGCCAGGTCGGCACCCGGACCGACCCGACCTCGAACCCCCAGTCGGCGGTGAAGGCCAGCACGTCGTCGATCCAGCCGTCTGCGCCGTGCCGGAACGCCTCCCGGTAGTTGCTCTGGAGCATCCGCCGCAGTCCGCTGTCGGCCACCACCTCGCGGTCGGCGGCGGAGAGTTCGGTGCGCAGCCCGTTCAGCAGCCGGACCGGGTCGTCCTTGATCTGCCGGGAGCGGAACTCCATCGCGTCGGCGATCCGGCCGTGCCCGCGCTCGGCCTCCTGGTAGGCGCGGACGTTGGACGGCGTCATCCCCGCGTACCAGTCCAGGCCGGCCGCGTTGCGCGGCGCGAGGCCGACCAGCACCGCCGCCCGGCTGACCCGCCCCGGCAGCAGCGCCGCGCAGGCCAGCGCGTGCGGGCCGCCGCCGGAGCGGCCGAGCACCGCGAAGCTGTCCAGCCCGAACTCGTCCGCGATGGTCCGCACGTCCGCGGCCGCCGCGCTCACCCGGCGGCCGAACAGCCGGGTCGAGTCGCCGTAGCCCGGCCGGTCGTACGAGATCAGCCGCACGCCCAGCCGGTACAGCACGGTGCTGCGCGGGTGCGGGCCGACCCGGCTGCCGGGCATGCCGTGCAGCAGGAACACCGGACGGCCGCGCGGGTCGCCGAGGGACTCGACGGCGAGCGCGCGGTCGTCCGCCGTTTTGATCATCCGTAACGACACCTGCGGCCTCCTCAGTGCTCCGGGTCGGTTGCGTGCTCCCGGTCGGTGGTGGTGCGTACCTCCCGGCGGGCCTGCCAGGTGGTGTGCTCGCGGGAGATCGCGTCCTCGGCGTCCCGGGCCAGGCGGGCCCAGATCTCCTCGGCCTCCATCGACTCCAGGTCCAGCTGGGCGAGTTGGCGCTGGATCTGTGCCAGCTCCTCGGCGGCCAGGGCGTACGCGGCGGCCAGCGGCCGGTACTGGCGCAGCTGCGCCCAGGCGGCGACCGAGGCGGCCACCGCCGAGACCGTGCCCAGCGCGTCGTAGCTGAACGCGCCGAGCGCCCGCAGCAGGGCGAGCACCAGGCCGAGCGCCGGCAGCAGCACGCCCAGCACCCCGGCCCAGTGCCCGGCGCGGGCGCAGTAGCGGGCCTTGGCGCGGTACCAGTCGTGCTGCAGCTGGATCCGCTCGGCCAGGTACACCTCGCGGCGCACCGCCAGCGGCTGGCCGCGCAGGTCGTGCATGGCCGGGGTGATCTCCACCCCGGCGTCCGGGACGGCCACCGGGCTGTCCCGGAACGCGCCGAGCACCCCGGAGAGCTGGAAGCGGTACAGGCCCTCGGCGTCCGGCAGGGCGCGCGGCGGGGGCTGGTAGGCGTCGGCCCGGACGGCGTACTTCCAGGCCAGCGTCTTCACCGACTCGGCGGCCGCCCGCCCCTCGTACCAGAGGCCCTGCGGGTTCTGCCGGCTGATCACCACCGCCAGCACGATCGCGCCGAGGTAGGCGGCCGCAGCCGGCCAGGCCCAGGGCTCGCCGTCGGCCGAGCCGGTCGCCGCGGCGGCCACCAGCAGGACCAGTTCCCAGGCGGAGAGCAGCACCGAGCGCCGCTGCCCGCGCAGCGACGCCGAGTCGGCGGCCCAGAAGAACTCGGGCAGCAGGTCCCGCTCACGCACCCACCCGGTCCGTCCCGCAACAGACGCCATGTTCGGCCCCCACCAGTCGCTCCGGTCGCACCGCTCTCCTGCCCCGGGGGACTCGCCGGTACGCCTGGTGACGGCCGGGGCGGCCGGATGTGGCCGGGAAGCCCCGGTGGTTGTCCGGTACTCCCCGTGTTCGGGCCGGTACCCAGCGTGCGGGAGGTGGCGGGGGCGCGCACCGGCCGGCGGATGTGCGCGGGCGACCTGCCGGTGCGGCCGGGCGGAGTGCGGGCCAGTGCACGCGGTAGGTGCGCGCGGCCGGTGCGCGCGGCCGGCGGGTGCGGCCCGGCGGGTGCGGCCGGCGGGTGCCGCTCAGTAGGTGTAGAAGACCCGCTCGGTGTTCTCGGCCATCTGCTCGGCGTTCCACTCGGTGCCGCCCGGCACGTTGCCGGAGCGGAACAGCGGCGGCGCGGGGCACTCCCCGGCGGCCGCCCGGTCGGCCAGCCGGCCGACCGCCGAGGCGACCACGGCCTGCATCAGCGCGCTGGTCACGATGGTGGAGACCGGGCCGAAGGTGGTCTCGGCGCCCGGGTGGCTCAGCTCGCCGTCGCCGACCGCGATCTTGCTGTCCAGCACCACGTCGCAGTGGTCCTTCAGGTAGGTGCCGGTCGGGTGCGCCGAGGGCACCTCCCGCGGGTAGGCCAGCGAGGTCACGCCGACCACCTTGAGGCCGCGGTCCCGGGCGTAGCGGGCCAGCTCGACCGGCATCACCTGGCGGCCGGAGAGCGAGATCACGAACAGCAGGTCCCCGGTGGTCGCCGGGGTCAGGTCCAGGGTGGCGGTGGCCAGCCCGGAGACCCGCTCCAGCGCGCTGGACAGCGGCGCGGGCATCACCGTCACCCCGGCGGTCCCGGGCACGTTCAGCAGGTTCACCGGGACCAGTCCGCCGGCCCGGTAGACCACGTCCTGGGCCGGCAGCGCGGAGTGCCCGGCACCGAAGGTGAAGACCCGGCGACCCTCGGTCATCGCCTCCGCCAGCAGCGCGGCGGCGGCCTCGATGGTGTCGGCCTCCTCCTCGCGGACCCGCTGGAGGTGGGAGATCGCGGCGTCGAAGTACCGGCCGACCAGGTCGTTCATCTGCTGCCTTCGCTCTCTGCCGGTGGGGGATTCCGGCCGGGTGGGGTGGTCCGGGTGGTCCAGACCGCCGGTGGAGAAAGCTTCGGCGAGCACGGTCGCGCCCCGGTGGCATCGTTGTCAACAGGAACAAAACGGGCCTCCGGAGCCCCGGGGCGGGCCCGGTTGTCGGTCCGGTACGTCAGAATTGGCGGTGAGGACACCGAAGAACGGAGCCAGCGGCGATGTCTGGGCTGATCGACACCACTGAGATGTACCTTCGCACCATCCTGGAGCTGGAGGAGGAGGGCATCGTCCCGATGCGTGCCCGGATCGCGGAGCGCCTGGAACAGAGCGGCCCCACGGTCAGCCAGACGGTCGGCCGGATGGAGCGCGACGGGCTGCTCCAGGTCGCCGGGGACCGCCACCTCGAACTGACCGAGGAGGGCCGTCGGCTCGCGGTGCGCGTCATGCGCAAGCACCGCATCGCCGAGTGCCTGCTCGTCGACGTGATCGGCCTGGAGTGGGAGCAGGTGCACGAGGAGGCCTGCCGCTGGGAGCACGTGATGAGCGAGACGGTCGAGCGCAAGGTGCTCGCCATGCTCGGCCACCCCACCCAGTCGCCGTACGGGAACCCGATCCCGGGCCTGGACGAGCTGGGCGACACCAAGGCGGAGGGCGAGGGCTTCGACGCCGGGCTCGTCCCGCTGGACACCGTCAAGCCGGGCGAGGCCGGGGCCGACGTGGTGGTCCGCCGGATCGGCGAGCCGATCCAGACGGACAGCGCGCTGATGAGCACCCTGCGCCGGGCCGGTGTCCGGCCGGGCTCCACGGTCAAGGTGAGCGCCGGCGTCGGCGGCGTGCTGGTCGGCACCGGGGACAACGCGGCGGAGCTGGGCAAGGACATCGCCCAGCACGTCTTCGTCGCCCAGGCCTGAGGCACCGGACGCGAACAGCCGAGCGGGGGAACTGCTCCCCCCCCCCCCGGCCCCCCCCCCCCCCCCCCCCCCCCCCCCCCCCCCCCCCCCCCCCCCCCCCCCCCCCCCCCCCCCCCCCCCCCCCCCCCCCCCCCCCCCCCCCCCC
>NZ_JBHVJT010000097.1:0-13081 GCF_042798815.1 Kitasatospora sp. NPDC057738
GCCACACGGCCTTCTGGTCCACCGTCACCGGCGGCCTGCTGGCGACCACCGAACTCGACACCGACTACTGGTTCCGCAACCTGCGCCAGGTGGTGCGCTTCGAGCCCACCGTGCGGGCGCTGCTCGCGGCCGGCCACCGCACCTTCGTCGAGTCCAGCCCGCACCCCGTGCTCACCGTCGGCGTCCAGGAGACGCTGGAGGCCGACGGCCGCGGCGGCGCCGCCCTCGGCACCCTGCGCCGCGACCACGGCGGCCCCGAGCGGTTCCTCG
This sequence comes from Kitasatospora sp. NPDC057738, assembly GCF_042798815.1. Taxonomy (NCBI): domain Bacteria; kingdom Bacillati; phylum Actinomycetota; class Actinomycetes; order Kitasatosporales; family Streptomycetaceae; genus Kitasatospora; species Kitasatospora sp. NPDC057738. The sequence continues at coordinate 271 of NZ_JBHVJT010000097.1, forward strand.
GCGCGCTCGCCGAGGCGTACGTCGCCGGCGTCGCGGTGGACTGGGCGGACGCCTTCCCCGGCTCCGCCCGGCGGGTCCCGCTGCCCACCTACCCCTTCCAGCGCGAGCGGTACTGGCTGGCGCCCGGCGCCGGCTCGACCGACGCCACCGGTCTCGGCCTCGACCCCGCCGACCACCCGCTGGCCGGCGCCGCCGTCACCCTCGCGGGCGACGACACCCTCGTCCTCACCGGCCGGCTCGCCACCGCCGACCAGCCCTGGCTCGCCGACCACGTGGTCAACGGCGCGGTCGTGCTGCCCGGCTCCGCGCTCGTCGACCTCGCGCTGCACGCGGGCCTGCGCTGCGGCCACCCGCACCTGGAGGAGCTCACCCTCCAGAGCCCGCTGGTCCTCCCGGCCGACGGCTCCGTCCAGATCCAGGTGGTGCTGCTGCCGCCGGACGAGGCGGGCCGCCGCCCCGTCACCGTCCACTCCCGCCCGCGGGCCGCCGCCGAGGACCGCCCCTGGACCTGGCACGCCACCGGCGCGCTGACCGCCGGACCGGCCGCCGCGCCCGCGCCGCAGGGCGCCTGGCCACCCGCCGGCGCCGTCCCGCTCGCGGTCCAGGACGCCTACCCCGGCCTGGCCGGGCGCGGCTACGCCTACGGCCCGGCCTTCCAGGGCCTGACCGCCGCCTGGCGGCGCGGCGAGGAGCTGTTCGCCGAGATCACCCTCCCCGAGACGCTCCCGACCGAGGGCTTCGGCATCCACCCGGCGCTGCTGGACGCCGCACTGCACGTGCTGCTGCTCGACGGCGACCCGGCGACCACCCGGCTCGCCTTCTCGTTCGCCGGCGTCCGGCTGCACGCCGCCGGGGCCACCGCCGTCCGGGTGCACGCCGCGCCCGCCGGCCCCGAGGGCGGCTACGCCGTCACGCTGAGCGACCCAGCGGGCGCCGCCGTCCTGGACGTCGACGCGCTCGTCCTGCGGGCCGTCGACCCGGAGCGGTCGGCCGCCGGCCGGAGCACCGCCGACCCGCTCCACCGGCTCGACTGGATCCCCGCCGCCACCGGCGCCACCCCCGCCACCGGCGGCGCCGTCCGGACCGTCCCGGCCGACCTCGCCCAGGGCCTGCCGCCGCTCGACGGCGGCCCGGCGCCCGAGGCCGTCCTCGTCCCGGTCACCGGCGACCCCGACGCCCCCGCCGAGAGCGCCCACGCCCTGACCCGCAGCGCCCTCGGGCTGATCCAGGCCTTCCTCGCCGAGGAGGGCCGGGCCGACTCCCGACTCGTCCTGCTCACCCGGCAGGCCCTCGCCGCCGGCCCGGACGAGGAGGTGCGCGACCTCGCCGCGGCCGCCGTCCTCGGCCTGGCCCGCAGCGCCCAGATCGAGCACCCCGGCCGCATCCTGATCCTCGACCACGACGGCGAGCGGCCCACCGACGAGGCCCTGCGCGACGCCCTCGCCGGCGACGAGCCGCAGCTCGCGCTGCGCGCCGGCCGCCTGCTGGCGCCGCGGCTGGTCAAGGCCGGACCCGCCCCGCACGCCGGGGCCGAGCCCGCCCGCACCCCGTTCGACCCGGACGGCACCGTCCTGCTGACCGGCGGCACCGGCGCCATCGGCCGCCTGCTGGCCCGGCACCTGGTCACCGCGCACGGGGTCCGCCACCTGCTGCTGGTCGGCCGCCGCGGCCTGCCCACCGGGGAACTCGCGGAGCTGACCGCCGGGCTGGACGCCGAGGTCACCGCCGCCGCCTGCGACGCGGCCGATCCGGCCGCCCTGGCCGCCCTGCTGGCCGCCGTCCCGGCCGAGCACCCGCTCACCGCCGTGGTGCACGCCGCCGGCGTGGTCGACGACGCCTCCGTGCAGCGGCTGCGCCCCGAGCAGCTGGACGCGGTGCTGCGCCCCAAGGCCGACGCGGCCTGGAACCTGCACCGGCTCACCCGCGACCTCGACCTGAGCGCGTTCGTGCTCTTCTCCTCGCTGGCCAGCACCGTCGGCGCCGCCGGCCAGGGCAGCTACGGCGCCGCCAACGGCTTCCTCGACGCGCTCGCCCAGCACCGGCACGCCCTCGGGCTGCCCGCCCAGGCGCTGCTCTCCGGCCTCTGGGCGCACGGCGAGGGCATGGGCGGCCGGCTCGGCGAGGCCGACCGGGCCCGCCTGGTCCGCGGCGGCCTGGCACCGATGACCGCCGAGCAGGGCCTCGCGCTCTTCGACGCGGCCCTCGCCGACGGCCGCCCGCTGATCGCCCCGGCCCGGATCGCCGTCGCCGAGGCGGCCGGCCGCGCCGAGGCCGTCCCCGCGGTGCTGCGCGGCCTGATCCGCACCCCGCTGCGCCGGGCGTCGGCCGCCGCGGCGGCGAGCGGCCTGGCCGACCGGCTGACCGTGCTGCCCGCCGCCGACCGCCGCCGCACCCTGCTGGACCTGGTCCGCTCCAGTGCCGCGACCGCGCTGGGCCACGCCGACCCGGCCGGGATCGCGGTGGACGGCGCGTTCAAGGCGCTCGGCTTCGACTCGCTGATCGCGGTGGAGTTCCGCAACCGGCTGAACGCGGCGTCGGGCCTGCGGCTGCCCACCACCGTCGCCTTCGACCACCCCACGCCGAACGCGCTCGCCGACCACCTGCTCGCCCTGCTGACCGACGCCACCGGCACCGGCCCGGCGCCGACGGCGGCCAGGGCCGCGACCGCCGCCCCGGGCGAGCCGATCGCGATCGTCGCGATGGGCTGCCGCTTCCCCGGCGGCATCGGCTCGCCCGAGGAGCTGTGGCAGGTCGTCGCCGAACGCGGCGACATGATCTCCACCCTGCCCGCCAACCGCGGCTGGGACCTCGACCGGCTGTACCACGCGGACCCCGACGAGCCGGGCCGCTCGTACACCCGCGAGGGCGGCTTCCTGTACGACGCCGACCTGTTCGACGCCGCGTTCTTCGGCATCTCGCCGCGCGAGGCGGCCGCCGCGGACCCGCAGCAGCGGCTGCTGCTGGAGACGGCCTGGGAGGTCGTCGAGCGCGCCGGCATCGACCCGACCACGCTGCGGCACAGCGCCACCGGCGTGTTCACCGGTGTCGCCACCCAGGAGTACGGCCCGCGGATGGACCACGCCCTGGAGAACTACGGGGGCTACCGGGTCACCGGCAGCGCGGGCAGCGTCGCCTCCGGCCGGGTGGCGTACGCGCTCGGCCTGGAGGGCCCGGCGGTCACCGTGGACACCGCCTGCTCCTCCTCGCTGGTCGCCCTGCACCTCGCGGTGCAGTCGCTGCGGGGCGGCGAGTGCGACCTCGCCCTGGCCGGCGGCGCCGCCGTGATGTCCACCCCGGGCCTGTTCATCGAGTTCAGCCGACTGCGCGGACTGTCCGAGGACGGCCGCTGCCGGGCCTTCGGTTCGGGTGCGGACGGCTTCGGGCTGGCCGAGGGCGTCGGCCTGGTCATGCTGGAGCGGCTCTCCGACGCCCGCCGCAACGGGCACCAGGTGCTGGCGGTGATCCGCGGCACCGCCATCAACCAGGACGGTGCGTCGAACGGTCTGACGGCGCCGAACGGCCCGTCGCAGGAGCGGGTGATCCGCCAGGCGCTGGCCAACGCCGGAGTCGCGGCCGCCGAGGTCGACGCCGTCGAGGCGCACGGCACCGGCACCACGCTGGGCGACCCGATCGAGGCGCACGCCCTGCTGGCCACCTACGGCCAGGAGCGGGCCGGCGAGCCGCTGTGGCTGGGCTCGGTGAAGTCGAACATCGGGCACACCCAGGCCGCGGCCGGCGTGGCGGGCGTGATCAAGATGGTGCTGGCGATGCGGCACGGCGTGCTGCCGGCGACGCTGCACGTGGACGAGCCGTCCCCGCACGTGGAGTGGGCGACGGGCGCCGTGGAGCTGCTGTCCGAGGCGCGCCCCTGGCCGCAGGCCGGTCGCCCGCGCCGGGCGGGCGTCTCCTCGTTCGGCATGAGCGGCACCAACGCGCACCTGATCCTGGAGGCCGCGCCCGCGACGGCGGCCGAGGAGCCCACGGAGGCCGGGGGTGTGCTGCCGTGGCTGCTGTCGGGCCGGACGCCGGCGGCGCTGGGTGCGCAGGCGGAGCGGCTGCGGGAGTTCGTGCTGGGGCGTCCGGAGTCGTCGGTGGCGGATGTGGCGTCCGCGCTGCTGTCGCGGGCGGGTCTGGAGCACCGTGCGGTGGTGCTGGGTGCGGACCGTCAGGCGCTGCTGGACGGGCTCGCGGTGCTCGGTGGCGAGGGTGTGGTCCGGGGTCGGGTCGTCCCGGGTGACGTGGTGTTCGTGTTCCCGGGTCAGGGTTCGCAGTGGGTGGGCATGGCGTGGGAACTCGCCGAGGCCTCACCGGTGTTCGCGGCGCGGTTGGCCGCGTGCGAGGCGGCGTTGGCGCCGTTCACGGACTGGTCGCTGACCGAGGTGCTGCGTTCGGGCGCGGACTTGGACCGGGTGGACGTGGTCCAGCCGGTGCTGTGGGCCGTGATGGTGTCGCTGGCGGAGGTGTGGCGGGCGCACGGTGTGGAGCCGTCGGCCGTGATCGGTCACTCGCAGGGCGAGATCGCCGCCGCGGTGGTCGCGGGTGCGCTGTCCGTCGAGGACGGCGCCCGGGTGGTCGCGCTGCGCAGCCGGGCGCTGATCGAACTGGCCGGTGGCGGCGGGATGGTGTCCGTCGCGGCGGGCAGTGCGGTGGTCGAGGAGCTGATCGCGGGCTTCGACGGCCGGATCTCGGTGGCCGCGTACAACGGACCGTCCTCGACGGTGGTCTCGGGCGAGCCGGACGCGCTGGACGGGCTGATGGCGCTCTGCGAGGAGCAGGACGTACGGGCCCGCCGCATTCCCGTCGACTACGCCTCGCACTCCGCCCAGGTCGACCGGCTGCGCGGGCGCATCCTGGACGACCTGGCCGAGGTCGCCCCGGTGACCTCCACCGTGCCGCTCTACTCCACCCTGACCGGCACCCCGATCGACACCGCCCGGATGGGCGCGGAGTACTGGTTCGACAACCTGCGCTCCCCGGTGCGCTTCGAGGAAGCCACCCGCGCGCTGCTGAGCAGCGGCCGGGCGGTGTTCGTCGAGTGCAGCCCCCACCCGGTGCTGACGGTCGGCGTGCAGGAGACCGCCGACGCGGCCGGGACCGCGACGGCCGTGCTGGGCACGCTGCGGCGAGGCCAGGGCGGCCCCGAGCAGCTGCTGACCGCCCTGGCCGAGGCCTGGACCGCCGGCGTGGCCGTCGACTTCACCACGCTGCTGCCCGCCGGCCGCCGGATCGAGCTGCCGACCTACGCCTTCCAGCGCGAGCGCTACTGGCTGGAGCAGGCCGCCGCCCCGGCGGCCGAGGGCGACCCGGCCGAGGCCCGGTTCTGGGACGCCGTGGAACGCGAGGACCTGGCCGAGCTCTCCGAGGCGCTGCGGCTGGAGGACACGCCGGAGCTGCTCGGCTCGGTGCTGCCCGCGCTGGCCGACTGGCGGCGCCGCCGCCGGGACCGCTCGACGCTGGACTCCTGGCGCTACCGGATCGGCTGGAAGCCGGTGGACGCCCCGCGCGGGGCGGTCGCCCTGACCGGCACCTGGCTGGTGGTGGCCGCCGAGGAGACCGCCGCCGAGGAGGTGGTCGCGGCGATCCGCACCGCCGGTGCGCAGACCGTGACCCTGGTCGTGGCCGACCCGGCCGTCGGCCGTACGGCCCTGGCCGACACCCTCCGCGCGGCGCTTCCCGCGGCCGAGCCGTTCGCCGGCGTGGTCTCGCTGGCCGGCCTGGCCGAGGAGCCGCTGCCCGGGACGGTGCTGCCCGCCGGCCTGGCGGTGTCGCTGACGCTGGTGCAGGCGCTCGGGGACGCCGGGATCACCGCCCCGCTGTGGACCCTGACCCGGGGCGCCGTCTCCACCGGCCGGGCCGACCGGCTGGACCACCCGGTGCAGGCCCAGCTCTGGGGCTTCGGCCGGTCGCTGGCGCTGGAGCACCCGGACCGCACCGGCGGCCTGATCGACCTGCCGCCGGTCCTCGACGAGCGCGCCGGGCGGCGCCTCGCGGCCCTCCTCTCGGGCGCCACCGGTGAGGACCAGAGCGCCGTACGGTCCTCCGGGACCTACGCCGCCCGGCTGCTGCGCGCCCCCGAGCCCGCGCCCGCCGGCGAGGGCCGGCGGCTGACCGGCACCGTCCTGGTCGCCGGAGCCGACGGTGCCCTCGGCCGCCAGGCCGCCCGCTGGGCGGCCGGCCGCGGCGCGGCGCACCTGCTGCTGGTCGCCTCCGCACCGTCCGGGGAACTCGCCGACTTCGCCGCCGAGTCGACCGGGGCCGGCACCCCGGCCACCGTGGCCGTCTGCGACCTCGGCGACGCCGACGCGCTCGCCGCGCTGCTGGCCGAGCACCCCGTCGCGGGCGTGGTCCTCACCGCCGAGGTCGGCCCGACCGAGGCCCTGGAGCTGACCGGTCCGGCAGAGTTCGCGGCCGTCCTCGCCGCCAAGACCGCCGGCGCCGCCCGGCTGCACGCCGCGCTCGCGGACGTGCCGCTGGACGCCTTCGTGCTGTTCTCCTCGATCGCCGGGGTCTGGGGCAGCGGCGGCCAGGCCGCCTACGCGGCCGGCAACAGCTACCTCGACGCCCTGGCCGAGCACCGCCGGTCGCTCGGCCTGCCGGCCACCTCCGTCGCCTGGGGCCCGTGGTCCGGCGGCCCGGACGGCCGCGGCGCGGACTTCCTGAGCCGCCGCGGCATCCCGGCCATGGACCCGCGGCTGGCCCTGGCCGCGCTGGACCGGGCCGTCGACCGGGACGAGACCACCGTCGTCGTCGCCGACGTCGACTGGACGACCTTCACCGCCTCCTTCACCTCCGCCCGGCCCAGCCCGCTGCTCGCCGACCTGCCCGGCCCGCGCACCGCCGCGGCCGCCGCCGGCACCGACGGCGCGGCCGCCCTCGGCGGCCGGATCGCCGCACTGTCCGCCGCCGAGCGCGAGCGGGAGACCCTGGCCGTCGTCCGCGCCGAGGTCGCCGCGGTGCTCGGGCACGCCGACCCGAGCGGCCTGGAAACCGGCCGGACCTTCAAGGACCTCGGCTTCGACTCGCTGACCGCCGTCGAACTGGGCAAGCGCCTGGCGGCCGGCACCGGCACCCCGGTGCCCGCCACCGCCGTGTTCGACCACCCGACCATCGGCGAGATGACCCGCTACCTGGTCGGCGGGCTCGACTCCGGCCCGGCCGCGACGGCCACCGCCGCCACCGACGAGCCCATCGCGATCATCGGCATGAGCTGCCGCTTCCCCGGCGGCGTCGAGGGCCCCGAGGACCTCTGGCGGCTGGTCGCGGCCGGCGGGGACGCGATCGTCGACTTCCCGACCGACCGCGGCTGGGACGTCGAGGGCCTCTACGACCCGGACCCCGACCGGCAGGGGCACACCTACGTCCGCTCCGGCGGCTTCCTCACCGGCGCGGGCGAGTTCGACGCCGGCCTGTTCGGGATCTCCCCGCGCGAGGCGCTGGCGATGGACCCGCAGCAGCGGCTGCTGCTGGAGGCCGCCTGGGAGGCCTTCGAGGACGCCGGCATCGACGCCACCGCCGTGCGCGGCAGCCAGGGCGGCGTCTTCGTCGGCATGACCTCCTCCGGCTACGGGCAGGGCGCGGTGCTGCCCGACGGCGTCGAGGGCCACGTGCTGACCGGCACCACGACCAGCGTCGCCTCCGGCCGGCTCGCGTACACCTTCGGCCTGGAGGGCCCCGCCATCACGGTGGACACCGCCTGCTCCTCCTCGCTGGTCGCCCTGCACATGGCGGCCGGGGCGCTGCGCTCCGGCGAGTGCGGCATCGCCCTCGCGGGCGGCGTGACGGTGATGGTGTCGCCCGACTCCTTCATCGAGTTCAGCCGGCAGCGCGGCCTCGCCGTCGACGGCCGCTGCAAGCCGTTCTCGGCGGCGGCGGACGGCACCAGCTGGGCCGAGGGCGTGGGCATGCTGCTGGTCGAGCGGCTCTCCGACGCCCGCCGCAACGGGCACCGGGTGCTCGCCGTGCTGCGAGGCAGCGCGGTCAACCAGGACGGCGCCTCCAACGGCCTCACCGCCCCCAACGGCCCCGCCCAGCAGCGGGTGATCCGCCAGGCCCTCGCCAACGCCGGACTGACGGCCGCCGAGGTCGACGCCGTCGAGGCGCACGGCACCGGCACCAAGCTGGGCGACCCGATCGAGGCCCAGGCGCTGCTGGCCACCTACGGCCAGGACCGACCGGCCGACCGGCCGCTGCTGCTCGGCTCGGTGAAGTCCAACATCGGGCACACCCAGGCCGCCGCCGGCGTCGCCGGGGTGATCAAGACGGTCATGGCGATGCGCCACGGCGAGCTGCCCGGCCTGCTCCACCTGGACGCGCCCTCACCGCACGTGGACTGGTCGGCCGGCGCGATCGAGCTGCCGACCGCCACGCAGCCCTGGCCCGAGAACGGCCGACCGCTGCGGGCCGGCGTCTCCTCCTTCGGCGTCAGCGGCACCAACGCCCACGTCATCCTGGAGAGCGCCCCCGTCGACGAGACGGCGGCCCGCGGCCCGGCGGCACCCGCCACCGGGGCGCCGCTGCCGTGGCTGCTGTCCGCCGCCGACCCCAGCGCGCTCGCCGCCCAGGCCGAGCGGCTGCACGGCTTCGCCGACGCGGGGACGGGCACCGACCCGGACCCGGCCGACATCGCGCTGGCGCTGGCCACCGGCCGCACCGGCCTGGCGCACCGCGCCGTCGTCCTGGCCGCCGACCGTACCGGCCTGCTCGCCGGCCTCGGCGCGCTGGCCACCGGCGCCGAGGCGCCCGGCGTGCTGCGCGGCGAGAGCGCCGACGGCCGCTCGGCGTTCCTGTTCTCCGGCCAGGGCTCCCAGCGCCCCGGCATGGGCCGCGCCCTCTACACCGCCTTCCCGGTGTTCGCCGACGCCCTGGACGCCGTCTGCGCCCGGCTCGACACCGAGCTGGACCACCCGCTGCGCGCGGTGATGTTCGCCGAGGCGGACACCCCCGAGGCGGCCCTGCTGGACCGGACCGTCCACACCCAGGCCGCGCTGTTCGCCTTCGAGGTGGCGCTGTTCCGGCTGCTGGAGGACTGGGGCGTGCGCCCCGACTTCCTGCTCGGCCACTCCATCGGCGAGATCGCCGCCGCCCACGTCGCGGGCGTGCTCTCGCTGGACGACGCCTGCACCCTGGTCGCCGCGCGCGGCCGGCTGATGCAGGCGCTGCCCGCCGGCGGCGCGATGCTGGCCGTCGAGATCGACGAGGCCGGGGCCGCCGAGGCGCTCGCCGCCCACGACGGGGTCGACGTCGCCGCCGTCAACGGCCCGCGGGCGATCGTGGTCTCCGGACCGCAGGACGCGATCGCCGACCTGGCCGGGCACTGGCGCGCCGAGGGCCGCCGGACCAGCCGGCTGCGGGTCTCGCACGCCTTCCACTCGGCGCTGATGGAGCCGATGCTCGCCGAGTTCCGCGCCGTCGCCGAGGGCCTCGCCTACCACCCGCCGCGGCTGCCGGTGGTCTCCAACCTCACCGGCACCGCCGTCGGCGCCGAGGAGATCTGCACCCCCGAGTACTGGGTGCGGCACGTCCGCGGGGCCGTCCGCTTCGCCGACGGCGTGCGCTGGCTCGCCGGCCAGGGCGCGACCCGCTTCCTGGAGCTCGGCCCGGAGGCGGTGCTCACCGCCATGGCGCGCCTCACCCTGGACGCCACCGGCCGGGACGACGCCGCACTGGTGCCCGCCTCCCGGGGCGAGCGGCCCGAGGCCGAGACCCTGCTGGCCGCCGTCGCCACCGCCTGGACCCGGGGCGCCGCGGTGGACTGGTCCGCCGTCCTCGCCGACCGCGGCGGCCGCCGGATCACCCTGCCCCCGTACGCCTTCCAGCGCCGGCCCTACTGGCTGCGCCCCGGCCGGTCCGGGGCCGACGTGACCGGCGCCGGCCTGCTGCCGACCGAGCACCCGCTGCTGACCGCCGCCGTGCCGCTCGCCGACGGCGAGGGCGCGCTGCTCACCGGCCGGCTGTCGCTCGCCGCCCAGCCCTGGCTGGCCGACCACGCCGTGCGCGGCACGGCGATCCTGCCCGGCACCGGCTTCGTGGAACTGGCGCTGCGGGCCGGCCGGGAGGTCGGCTGCACCGCGCTGCGCGAGCTGATGGTCGAGGCCCCGCTGGCCGTCCCCGCCACCGGCGGCGTCCGCATCCAGGTGCGGGTCGGCGACCCGGACCCGGCCGGCGACCGCCCGGTGGCCGTCCACGCCCAGCCCGACGGCGCGGCCGGCTGGACCCGGCACGCCTCCGGCGCCCTGGCCGCCGGGACGGACGCCGAACCGTACGACCTCTCCGCCTGGCCGCCGGCCGACGCCGAACCGGTGGAGCTGGACGGCTACTACGAGCGGCTGACCGAGGCCGGCTACGGCTACGGGCCGGTCTTCCGCGGGCTGCGCCGGGCCTGGCGGGCCGAGGGCGCCGTCTACGCGGAGATCGCCCTCCCGGCGGGCGCCGCCGAGGAGGCCGCCGGCTACGGCGTCCACCCGGCGCTGCTCGACGCGGCCATGCACGCCACCACCGTCGGCGGGTTCCTCGACGACGCCGGCGCGACGCCGCTGCCGTTCGCCTGGTCCGGGGTGACCCTGCACGCCACCGGCGCCTCCGTGGCCCGGGTCCGGCTCGCCCCCGCGGGCCGGGACGCGATCTCGATCCGGGTCGCCGACGCCACCGGCGCACCGGTGGCCGACGTCCGCTCGCTGACCCTGCGGCCGGCGCCCACCGGTCAGCCGGACGGCCGCCGCGCCGAGGCCGGCGACGCGCTGTTCGCGGTCGAGTGGAGCGCGCTGCCGGCCGGCGCCGCCGCCGAGGAGTGCCCGGTGGCGGAGCTGTCCGCCGTCGAGGCCGGCCACGCCCGCGCGGCCCTGGTGCTGCACCGGGTCGAGGCGACCGGCGCGGACGACGCCGCCCGGGCCCGCACCGCCACCGCCGGGGCGCTCGACGCCGCCCGGCGCTGGCTGTCCGGCGACCGGGACGAGGCCGACCGCCTGGTGGTCGTCACCCGCGGTGCCGCGGCCGTCCACCCGGGCGAGGAGCCCGCCGACCCGGCGGGCGCCGCGGTGTGGGGCCTGCTGCGCTCGGCCCAGTCCGAGCACCCGGACCGCGTCCTGCTGCTCGACGACGACGGCTCGGCCGACTGGGCGCTGGTCCGCCGGGCGGTGGAGCTGGGGGAGAACCAGCTCGCCGCGCGCGGCGGCGCCCTGTACGCGCCCCGACTGGTGCGCGTGCCCGCCTCCGCCGCGCTGACCGTCCCCGAGGACGCCGCCGCCTGGACCCTCGACCCCACCGAGCCCGGCATCCTGACCAGCCTGCGGCTGCTGCCCGCCGACACCGCCGAGCGGCCGCTCGGCCCCGGCGAGGTGCGGATCGGCGTCCGCGCGGCCGGTGTGAACTTCCGCGACGTGCTGCTCGCGCTCGGCATGTACCCCGAGCGCGCCGAGCTGGGCTCCGAGGGCGCCGGCGTCGTCCTGGAGGTCGGCGCCGAGGTCACCGACCTCGCCCCCGGCGAGCGGGTCTTCGGCCTGTTCCCCGGCGGCTTCGGCCCCGTCGCCGTCGCCGACCGGCGCCGGCTCGCCCGGATCCCGGCCGGCTGGACCTTCACCGAGGCCGCCTCGATGCCGGTCGTCTTCGTGACCGCCTACTACGGACTGGTCGATGTGGCCGCGGCCCGGCCCGGCGAGTCCGTCCTGGTGCACGCGGCGGCCGGTGGCGTCGGCATGGCCGCCGTCCAACTCGCCCGGCACCTGGGCCTGGAGGTGTACGGCACCGCCAACCCCGGCAAGTGGGACGCGCTGCGCGCGGCCGGTCTGGACGACGCCCACATCGCCTCCTCCCGCGACCTCGCCTTCGAGGAGTCCTTCCGTACCGCCACCGGCGGACGCGGCGTGGACGTGGTGCTGAACTCGCTGGCCGGCGAGTTCACGGACGCCTCGCTGCGGCTGCTCGCCGAGGGCGGGCGCTTCGCCGACATGGGCAAGGCCGACCCGCGTGACGCCGAGAGCGTCGCCGCCGACCACCCCGGCGTGCGCTACCGCGCCTTCGACCCCTCCGAGGCCGGCCCGCAGCGGATGGGCGAGATCCTCGCCGAGGTGCTCGGCCTGTTCGAGTCCGGTGCGCTGCGGCTGCTGCCGATCACCGCGTGGGACGTCCGCGAGGCGCCCGCCGTGTTCCGGCACATCAGCCAGGCCAAGCACGTCGGCAAGAACGTGGTCACCGTCCCGGTGCCGCTCGACCCCGAGGGCACCGTGCTGATCACCGGCGGCACCGGCACCCTGGGCGGGCTGCTGGCCCGCCACCTGGTCGCCGAGCACGGCGTGCGGCACCTGCTGCTGCTCAGCCGGCGCGGCGCCGACGGCCCGGGAGCTGCCGAACTCGCCGACGAGCTGCGGGACCTGGGCGCCGAGACGACCCTCGCGGCCTGCGACGCCGCCGACCGGGACGCGCTGGCCGCGGTGCTCGCCGCGATCCCCGCCGAGCACCCGCTCACCGGCGTCATCCACACCGCCGGCGTGGTCGACGACGGCGTGGTCACCGCCCTCACCGCCGAACAGCTCGCCACCGTCCTGCGCCCCAAGGCGGACGCCGCGCTCCACCTGCACGAGCTGACCGCCGACCGCGACCTCGCGATGTTCGTGCTGTTCTCCTCCGTCGCCGCCGTGCTCGGCCCGCCCGGGCAGGGCAACTACGCCGCCGCGAACGGCTTCCTGGACGCCCTCGCCGCCCAGCGGCGGGCCCGCGGCCTGGCCGGCGTCTCGCTGGCCTGGGGCCTGTGGGCCGAGTCCAGCGGCATCACCGGCCACCTCACCGGCGCCGACCTGGCCCGGGCGGCCAGGGTGGG
>NZ_JBHVJT010000097.1:13091-34751 GCF_042798815.1 Kitasatospora sp. NPDC057738
GCCGAATGTGTGCCCGGGTTCTGGGCGGGTGTTGTATGGTGGGGGGGCTGGGGGGACAGTCCCAACGCCACCCCCGCCCCCCCACCGGATCCGGCTTTTCCTGGGGTGCCGGGTTCCCCCGCCCCGCTGACCACCGCGCAGGGCATGGCCCTGTTCGACGTCGCCGGCACCGTGCCCCGCGCGCACCTGGTCACCTCCAACCTCGACGTGACCGCGCTGCGCAACGACCCGGCGGGACCGCCGCCGGTGCTGCGCTCGCTGGCCGGCGCCGCGCTGCGCCGGGCCAGCGACGCCCCGACCGCCGCGAGCCTCACCCAGCGGCTCGCCGGGGTGCGGCCGGACGGCCGGCTCCCGCTGCTGGTCGACCTGGTCCGGGAGCAGACCGCCCTAGTGCTCGGCCACGCCTCCCCGGACGCCGTCGCGGCCGGCCGCGCCTTCAAGGAGGCCGGCTTCGACTCGCTGACCTCGGTGGAACTGCGCAACCGGATGCAGGCCGCCACCGGCCTGCGGCTGCCCGCCACCCTGGTCTTCGACCACCCGAGCCCGGCCGCGCTCGCCGAGTACCTGCTCGGCGAACTGCTCGGCGGCCGTGACCTGCCCGCGCCCGTCCGGGCCGCCGCGACGGCCACCGACCAGGACCCGGTCGTGATCGTCGGGATGAGCTGCCGCCTGCCCGGCGGCGCCGACAGCCCGGAGCGGCTGTGGCGGCTGCTCGCCGAGGGCGGCGACGGCATGACCGACTTCCCCGCCGACCGCGGCTGGGAGGCCGAGGTCGCGGACGCGCCGTACGCGCTGCGCGGCGGCTTCCTCGCCGACGCCACCGGCTTCGACGCCACCCTGTTCGGGATCTCCCCGCGCGAGGCGCTGGCGATGGACCCGCAGCAGCGGCTCTCGCTGGAGGCCGCCTGGGAGGCCTTCGAGGACGCCGGCATCGACCCGACCGCGGTGCGCGGCGAGCAGGTGGGCGTCTTCCTCGGCGCCGGCACGTCGTACTACGGGATCGGCACCGACCTCTCCACCACCGCCGAGGGGCACGTCCTCGCCGGCACCTCGAACAGCGTGATCTCCGGCCGGGTGTCGTACACCTTCGGCCTGGAGGGCCCCGCCCTCACGGTGGACACCGCCTGCTCCTCCTCGCTGGTGGCCCTGCACCTCGCGGCCCAGGCGCTGCGCGGCGGCGAGTGCGCGATGGCGCTGGCCGGCGGTGTCACGGTGCTGGCCGGACCGGAGATCTTCGCCGAGTTCAGCCGGCAGGGCGGCGTCGCCGCGGACGGCCGCTGCAAGCCGTTCTCCGCCGAGGCGGACGGCACCGGCTGGTCCGAGGGCGTGGGCGTGCTGGTGCTGGAGCGGCTCTCCGACGCGCGCCGCAACGGCCACCAGGTGCTCGCCGTGGTGCGCGGCAGCGCGATCAACCAGGACGGCGCCTCCAACGGCCTCACCGCCCCCAACGGGCCCTCGCAGGAGCGGGTGATCCGCCAGGCGCTGGCCAACGCGGGGCTGACCGTCTCGGACGTGGACGCCGTCGAGGCGCACGGCACCGGCACCCGGCTCGGCGACCCGATCGAGGCCCAGGCGCTGCTGGCCACCTACGGCCGGGACCGCGGCGGCGAGCCGCTCTGGCTCGGCTCGATCAAGTCCAACATCGGCCACACCCAGGCCGCCGCCGGCGTCGCGGGCGTCATCAAGATGGTGCAGGCGATGCGGCACGGGACGCTCCCGGCCACCCTGCACGTCGCCGCGCCGAGCGGTCACGTGGACTGGGCGGCGGGCGCCGTGGAACTGCTGGCCGAGGCGCGCCCCTGGCCGGCCGTGGACCGGCCGCGCCGCGCGGGCGTGTCCTCCTTCGGCATGAGCGGCACCAACGCCCACGTCATCCTGGAGGCCGCCCCGGTCGTCACCGGGACCGCCGCGGCCCCGGAGAACGGCTCCGGAGTCCTCCCGTGGTTCCTGTCGGCCCGCACCCGGGCCGCACTGGCGGCGCAGGCCGCGCGGCTGCGCGAGTTCGCGGCCGGACACGGCGAGCTCACCCCGGCGGAGATCGGCCGGGCACTGCTGTCCCGCGCCGACCTGGAGCACCGCGCGGTGCTGCTCGGCGCCGACCGGACCGACCTGCTGGACGGGCTGGCGGCACTCGCCGAGGGCACGGCCCGGGCCGGGGTGGTCACCGGAGTCGCCGAGGAGCGCGACGGCCGTTCGGTGGCCTTCGTCTTCCCGGGCCAGGGCTCCCAGTGGGTCGGCATGGCGCGGGAACTCGCCGACTGGTCACCGGTGTTCGCTTCCCGGCTGGCCGCGTGCGAGGCGGCGCTGGCGCCGTACACGGACTGGTCGCTGACCGAGGTGCTGCGCGAGGGTGCGGACCTGTCCCGGGTGGACGTGGTCCAGCCGGTGCTGTGGGCCGTGATGGTGTCGCTGGCCGAGGTCTGGCGGGCGCACGGTGTGGAGCCGTCGGCCGTGATCGGCCACTCGCAGGGCGAGATCGCCGCGGCCGTGGTCGCGGGTGCGCTGTCCGTCGAGGACGGTGCCAAGGTGGTCGCGCTGCGCAGCCGGGCGCTGATCGAACTGGCCGGTGACGGCGGGATGGTGTCCGTCGCCGCGGGCAGCGCGGTGGTCGAGGAACTGATCGCCGCCTTCGACGGCCGGATCTCGGTGGCCGCGTTCAACGGGCCGTCGTCGACGGTGGTCTCGGGCGAGCCGGGCGCGCTGGACGGGCTGATGGCGCTCTGCGAGGAGCGGGAGGTGCGGGCCCGCCGGATCCCGGTGGACTACGCCTCGCACTCCGCCCAGGTGGAGCGGGTCCGCGAGCGGGTCCTGACGGAGCTGGCCGGGATCAGCCCGACCACCTCCACGGTGCCGCTCTACTCGACGCTGACGGGCGAGCCGATCGACACCGCGCGGATGGACGCCGGGTACTGGTACGACAACCTGCGCTCCACCGTCCTGTTCGAGCAGGCCACCCGCGCCCTGCTCGCCGACGGCCGCTCGGTGTTCGTCGAGTGCAGCCCCCACCCCGTGGTCTCGGTCGCCCTCCAGGAGACCGCCGAGGACGCCGGCACCGCGCTCACCGCGGTCGGCACCCTGCGGCGCGACGACGGCGGAGCCGAGCGCTTCCTGACCGTCCTCGCCGAACTCTGGACGGCCGGCGTGCCGGTGGACGCCGCCGGAGTGCTGCCGCCCGCCCGCCGCGTCGCCCTGCCCGGCTACGCCTTCCAGCGCGAGTACTACTGGCCCAAGCCCCTCGCGGCGCACGACGCCGCCGCCGTCGGCCAGGTGACGGCCAGCCACCCGCTGCTGCGGGCCGCCGTCCCGCTCGCCCACGACGGCGTCGTCCTGACCGGACGGCTGTCCACGACCGGCCACCCGTGGCTGGCCGACCACACCGTGCTCGGCCGCCCCCTGGTGCCCGGCGCGGCCTTCGTGGAGATGGCCCTGCGGGCCGGCGAACAGGCCGGCAGCGCCCTGCTGCGGGAACTGGTGCTCCAGGCCCCGCTGGTGCTGACCGCGGCCGACGCGGTGGCCGTCCAGGTCGCCGTCGGCCCGGCGGACGGCGCGGGCGACCGCACCGTGGAGGTCTCCTCCCGGTCCGGCGAGGACGCGCCGTGGACCTGCCACGCCACCGGTCTGCTCGGCGCGCACGCGCCCGCCGCCGGCTTCGACCACGCCCAGTGGCCGCCCCACGGCGCCCGGCCCGTCGACCTGGCCGGCTTCTACCAGACGCTCACCGAGGCCGGCTACGGCTACGGCCCCGCCTTCCAGGGCCTGCGCGCCGCCTGGCGCGACGGCAGCACCGTCTACGCCGAGGTCGCCCTGCCCCAGGACGTCCAGGCCGACGGCTACGGCGTGCACCCCGCACTGCTGGACGCCGCCCTGCACGCCGCCGCCCTCGACGCCGAGGCCGGAACCAGGCTGCCCTTCGCCTGGACCGGCGTCTCGCTCCAGGCCGTCGGCGCCACCGTGCTGCGGGTCGCCCTGACCCGCGGCCCCGGCGGAACCACCGTGCGGGCCGCCGACCCCACCGGCGCACCCGTGTTCACCGTCGACGCGCTGGCCGCCCGGGAGATCACCCCCGAAGCCCTGGACGGCGGCGCCGCGCGCGGCGTCCACGACGCCCTGTTCGCCCTGGACTGGGTGCCCGCGACCGACCCGACCGCGAGCCCCGACACCACCGGCTGGGCGGTGCTCGGCGCCGACGACGCCGGACTGCCGCGGGCCGTCCGCCACCCGGACCTCGCCGCGCTGACCGCCGCCCTCGACGCGGGCGCGCCCACCCCGGCCGTCGTCGTCCTGCCGGTCCCGTCCGGCGACGACGCGCGGGCCGTGCTGGCCACCACCTCCGCCGTCCTCGGCCTGCTGCGCGACTGGCTCGCCGAGGAACGGCTCGGCGCCTCCCGGCTGGTGCTGCTCACCCGCGGCGCCGTCGGCACGGACGCCGACCTCGCGGGCGCCGCCGTGCACGGCCTGGTCGCCTCGGCCCAGGCCGAGCACCCCGGCAGCTTCGTCCTGGTCGACCGCGACCCGGCCGGGGACGGCGGCCCCTGGCCGTCCGCCGTGGACACCGAGCCCCGCACCGCGCTGCGCGACGGCACCGTGCTGCTCCCGCGCCTGGTCCGCACCCCGGCCGCGGACACGCCCGCGCTGCCCGAGTCGGTGCTGATCACCGGCGGCACCGGCACCCTGGGCGGCCTGGTCGCCCGACACCTGGCCGCCCGGCACGGGGTGCGCCGGCTGGTGCTGCTCGGCCGTCGGGGCGCCGACGCCCCCGGCGCCGCCGAACTGGTCGACGAGCTGCGGGCACTGGGCGCCGACGCGACGGTCGTCGCCTGCGACGCCGCCGACCGCGACGCGCTCGCCGCCGTGCTGGCCGAACACCCGGTCACGGGCATCGTCCACGCCGCCGGCGTGATCGACGACGGCACCGTCGGCTCGTACGACGACGCCCGGCTGGCCGGCGTGCTGCGACCCAAGGTGGACGCGGCGCTCAACCTGCACGAGCTGACCGCCGACCGCGAACTCGGCCTGTTCGTCCTGTTCTCCTCCGCCGCCGGCACCTTCGGCCCGGAGGGCCAGGCGGCCTACGCGGCGGCGAACGCGGCCCTGGACGCGCTGGCCGCCCGCCGCGCCGCCGCGGGCCTCGCGGCGGTCTCGCTCGGCTGGGGCCTGTGGGCCGGCGCCAGCGGGATGACCGGCCACCTCTCCACCGAGCAGGTCGCCCGGGCCTCCCGCACCGCGGAGTCGCTCGGCGACGCCGACGGACTCGCCCTGTTCGACGCGGCCGTCGGCTCCGCCCGCCCGCACCTGCTGCCGATCCGGCTGCGCTCGGCCGTCGGCCCGGACGGCGAGGTGCCGCCGCTGCTGCGCGCACTGGTCCGCCCGGCCCCGCGGCGCGCCGCCGCCGCCGAGACCGCCACCGGCTCGCTCGCGCACCGGCTGACCGGGCTCACCGAGGCCGAGCAGGCCCGGACGGTCGGGGAACTGCTCGCCACCGAGGTCGCCGCCGTCCTCGGCCACGCGAGCGCGGCCGCCGTCGAGCCCGGCCGGGCCTTCAAGGACCTCGGCTTCGACTCGCTGCTCGCGGTCCGGCTGCGCAACCGGCTCCAGGAGGTCACCGGGCTGCGGCTGCCCGCCACCCTGGTGTTCGACCACCCGACCCCGGCCGTGCTGGCCGAGTTCGTCCGCGCCGAGCTGCTCGGCCGGCGCCCGGCCGCCCCGGCCGCCACCGCGCCCGCCGCCACGACCGCCGCCCCGGACGAGCCGATCGCGATCGTCGGCATGAGCTGCCGCTACCCCGGCGGCGTCACCGACCCGGACCGGCTGTGGGAGCTGCTGGCCTCCGGCGGGGACGGCATCACCGCCTTCCCGACCGACCGCGGCTGGGACGTCGGCGCCGTGTACGCCGGCGAGAGCGCGGGCGCCGCGACCGTCTTCGAGGGCGGCTTCCTGCACGACGCCGCCCGGTTCGACGCCGGCCTGTTCGGGATCTCCCCGCGCGAGGCGCTGGCGATGGACCCGCAGCAGCGGCTGCTGCTGGAGGCCTCCTGGGAGGCCTTCGAGAGCGCCGGCCTGGACCCGACCGCGCTGCGCGGCAGCCGGACCGGTGTCTACGCCGGACTCATGTACCACGACTACGCGACCGGCGGCGGAGCCGTCCCGGACGAGGTCCAGGGCTTCCTCGGCACCGGCAACGCGGGCAGCGTCGCCTCCGGCCGGGTCTCCTACACCTTCGGTCTGGAGGGCCCGGCGGTCACCGTGGACACCGCGTGCTCCTCCTCCCTGGTCGCCATGCACCAGGCGGCCCAGGCGCTGCGCTCCGGAGACTGCGACCTGGCGCTGGCCGGCGGTGTCACCGTGCTCGCCACGCCCTCGGTGTTCACCGAGTTCAGCCGCCAGGGCGGGCTGGCCGCCGACGGGCGCTGCAAGGCCTTCTCGGCCGCCGCCGACGGCAGCGGCTGGTCGGAGGGCGTGGGCCTGCTGGTGCTGGAGCGGCTCTCCGACGCGCGCCGCAACGGGCACCGGGTGCTGGCGGTGGTGCGGGGCACCGCCGTCAACCAGGACGGTGCGTCGAACGGTCTGACGGCGCCGAACGGCCCGTCGCAGGAGCGGGTGATCCGGCAGGCGCTGGCCAACGCCGGAGTCGCGGCCGCCGAGGTCGACGCGGTGGAGGCGCACGGCACGGGCACCAAGCTGGGCGACCCGATCGAGGCCCAGGCGCTGCTGGCCACCTACGGTCAGGACCGGTTCGCGGACCGGCCGCTGTGGCTGGGCTCGATCAAGTCGAACATCGGGCACACCCAGGCCGCGGCCGGTGTGGCGGGTGTGATCAAGATGGTGCTGGCGATGCGGCACGAGGTACTGCCGGCGACCCTGCACGTGGACGCGCCGTCCCCGCACGTGGACTGGTCGGCCGGTGCGGTGGAGCTGCTCACCGAGGCCCGGCCGTGGCCCGAGGCGGACCGGCCGCGCCGCGCGGGTATTTCCTCCTTCGGGATCAGCGGCACCAACGCCCATGTGATCCTCGAATCCGTGTCCGAGCCGCGTCCGGCGGAGCCCGCCGTTCCGGGCGCGGGCCCGGTGCCGTGGCTGCTGTCGGGCCGGACGCCGGCGGCGCTGGGTGCGCAGGCGGAGCGGCTGCGGGAGTTCGTGCTGGGGCGTCCGGAGTCGTCGGTGGCGGATGTGGCGTCCGCGCTGCTGTCGCGGGCGGGTCTGGAGCACCGTGCGGTGGTGCTGGGTGCGGAGCGGGAGGCGCTGCTGGACGGGCTCGCGGTGCTCGGTGGCGAGGGTGTGGTCCGGGGTCGGGTCGTCCCGGGTGATGTGGTGTTCGTGTTCCCGGGGCAGGGTTCGCAGTGGGTCGGTATGGCGTGGGAACTCGCCGAGGCCTCACCGGTGTTCGCTTCCCGGCTGGCGCAGTGTGAGGCGGCGTTGGCGCCGTTCACGGACTGGTCGCTGACCGAGGTGCTGCGTTCGGGCGCGGAGCTGGACCGGGTGGACGTGGTCCAGCCGGTGCTGTGGGCCGTGATGGTGTCGCTGGCGGAGGTGTGGCGGGCGCACGGTGTGGAGCCGTCGGCCGTGATCGGTCACTCGCAGGGCGAGATCGCCGCCGCGGTGGTCGCGGGTGCGCTGTCCGTCGAGGACGGCGCCCGGGTGGTCGCGCTGCGCAGCCGGGCCATCGTCGAACTGGCCGGTGGCGGCGGGATGGTGTCCGTCGCGGCGGGCAGTGCGGTGGTCGAGGAGCTGATCGCGGGCTTCGACGGCCGGATCTCGGTGGCCGCGTTCAACGGGCCGTCGTCGACGGTGGTGTCGGGCGAGCCGGAGGCGCTGGACGGGCTGATGGCGCTCTGCGAGGAGCGGGAGGTGCGGGCCCGCCGGATCCCGGTGGACTACGCCTCGCACTCCGCCCAGGTCGACCGGCTGCGCGGGCGCATCCTGGACGACCTGGCCGAGGTCGCCCCGGTGACCTCCACCGTGCCGCTCTACTCCACCCTGACCGGCACCCCGATCGACACCGCCCGGATGGGCGCGGAGTACTGGTTCGACAACCTGCGTTCCCCGGTGCGCTTCGAGGAAGCGACGCGGGCGCTGCTGGCCGGTGGCCGGTCGGTGTTCGTGGAGTGCAGCCCGCACCCGGTGCTGACGGTCGGCGTGCAGGAGACCGCCGACGCGGTCGAGGCCGAGGCGGCCGTGCTGGGCACGCTGCGGCGCGGCCAGGGCGGCCCCGAGCAGCTGCTGCTGGCGCTGGCGGAGGCCTGGACCGCCGGCGTGGCCGTCGACTTCACCACGCTGCTGCCCGCCGGCCGCCGGATCGAGCTGCCGACCTACGCCTTCCAGCGCGAGCACTACTGGCTGGAGGCGGCCGCCCCGGCGGCCGAGGGCGACCCGACCGAGGCCCGGTTCTGGGACGCCGTCGAGCGCGGGGACCTGGCCGAGCTGTCGGAGTCCCTGGAGCTGGACGAGGACGGCGCGCTGCGCTCGCTGCTGCCGGTGCTGTCCTCGTGGCGGCAGCGGCGTCGGGTGGATTCGGTGGTGGACTCGTGGCGGTACCGGGTGACGTGGAAGCCGTTGGCCGGTTCGGCGGAGGGGCGGCTGTCCGGTCGTTGGCTGCTGGTGACGGGTGCGGGTGCGGGTGCTGGTGTGTCGGTGGAGGGCGTGGAGAGCGCGCTGCTGGCCGCCGGTGCGGAGGTCGTTCCGCTGGCCGTCGACGGCTCCGGCCGGGAGGAACTGGCCGACCGGATTGGCGAGTTGAACGCCGGTGGCGAGTTCGTGGGAGTGGTCTCGCTGCTCGCCGTCGAGGAGCCGCAGGACGAGGGCACCCCGGTGTCGACCGGTGCGCCGGCCACCCTGGCGCTGTTGCGGGCGCTCGGTGACGCGGGCGTGCGCGCCAAGCTGTGGTCGGTGACGTCCGGTGCGGTGTCGGTGGGCCGGGCGGACCGGTTGGTGAGTCCGTGGCAGGCGCAGGTGTGGGGTCTTGGCCGGGTGGCGGCGCTGGAGCTGCCGGATGTGTGGGGCGGGTTGGTCGACCTTCCGCCGGTGGTGGACGAGCGGGTCGGTCGTCGGCTGGTGGCGGTGCTGGGCGGTGGTGAGGACCAGGTGGCGGTGCGCTCCTCGGGCGTCTACGGCCGCAGGTTCGTCCGGGCCGTCCAGCCGACCGGCCGGGCCGGTGCGTGGACGCCGTCCGGGACGGTGCTGGTGACCGGTGGGCTGGGGGCGCTGGGTGCGTCGGTGGCTCGTTGGCTGGCCGGGCGCGGTGTGCCGCATCTGGTGCTGACCGGTCGTCGTGGTGTCGAGACGCCGGGCGCGGGCGAGCTGGCGGCCGAACTGACGGCCCTGGGTGCCCGGGTGACGGTCGCTGCCTGTGATGTGGCGGACCGTGACGCGGTGGTGTCCCTGCTGGCGGGGATTCCGGCCGAGCTGCCGCTGAGCGGTGTGGTGCACACCGCGGGTGTGGTGGACGACGGAATGCTGGACGCGCAGTCGGCGGAGCGTTTCGCGACGGTCTTCGCGGGCAAGGTCGGCGGGCTGCTGCACCTGGACGAGTTGACGGCCGGGCTGGACCTTGACCTGTTCGTGGTGTTCTCCTCGCTGGCGGGCACGCTGGGCAGTGCCGGGCAGGGCAACTACGCGGCGGCGAACGCCTTCCTGGACGCGTGGATCCAGCGGCGCCGCGACCGCGGCCTCGCCGGACTCTCGATCGCCTGGGGCGCCTGGGCGCAGGACGGCCTCGCCACCGGCGAGGTGGTCGTCGAGCGGCTGCGGCGCGGCGGCGTGCTGCCGATGGACCCGGAACTCGCGATCCAGGCCCTGGCCAGGGCCGTCGACCACGACGAGACCGAGGTCAGCGTCGCCGACATCGACTGGCCGCAGTTCCTCGGCGGCTTCACCGGCTCCCGTCCGAGCACCCTGCTCGCGGACCTGCCGGAAGCCGCGGCGCGGCCCGCGCCCACCGGGGCGGAGGCCCCCGTGCCGATGGGCTCCGAGCTGGCCTCGGCGCCGGCCGGCCGGCGCCGCCAGCTGCTGCTCGACCTCGTCCGGGCCCAGGCCGCGTCCGTGCTCGGCCACGCCTCGGTCGACGCGGTGGCGCCCGCCCGGGCCTTCCGGGAGCTGGGCTTCGACTCGCTGACCGCCGTCGAACTGCGCAACCGGCTCGGCGCCGAGACCGCGCTGCGGCTGCCGACGACGCTCGTGTTCGACCACCCGACGCCCACCCGGCTCGCCGATCACCTGCTCGGCCTGATGCTCGGTGACCGGGCCGTGCTGACCGAGGCGATGGCGCCCGCACCGGCCGGGACCGACGAGCCGATCGTGATCGTCGGCATGAGCTGCCGCTTCCCCGGCGACGTCGGCACGCCCGCCGAACTGTGGCAGCTGCTGACCGACGGCGCGGACGGCGTCGGCCCGTTCCCGACCGACCGCGGCTGGGACCTCGACCGCGACGCCGGGACGTACGCGCCCGAGGGCGGCTTCCTCCGGCACGCCACCGACTTCGACGCGAGCCTGTTCGGCATCTCGCCGCGTGAGGCCCTCGCCATGGACCCCCAGCAGCGGCTGCTGCTGGAGGCGTCCTGGGAGGCCTTCGAATCGGCGGGCACCGACCCGCTGTCCGTCCACGGCGCCCCCGTCGGCGTCTTCGTCGGCACCAACGGCCAGGACTACGGCACCCTGCTCGCCGCCTCCGACGAGGAGGTCGAGGGGCACGTGCTGACCGGCAACGCCGCGTCGGTGCTCTCCGGCCGGGTCGCGTACGCGTTCGGGCTGGAGGGCCCGGCGCTGACCGTGGACACGGCCTGCTCCGCCTCGCTGGTCGCCCTGCACCTCGCGGCGCAGGCGCTGCGCCGGGGCGAGTGCGAACTGGCGCTGGCCGGCGGTGTCACCGTGATGTCCACCAACACCGCCTTCGCCGAGTTCGCCCGGCAGGGCGGCCTGGCCTCGGACGGCCGCTGCAAGGCCTTCTCGGCCGAGGCGGACGGCACCGGCTGGTCGGAGGGCGTCGGCGTGCTGGTGCTGGAGCGGCTGTCGGACGCGCGGCGCCACGGGCACGAGGTGCTGGCGGTGGTGCGCGGCAGCGCGGTCAACCAGGACGGCGCGTCCAACGGCCTCACCGCCCCGAACGGCCCGTCGCAGGAGCGGGTGATCCGGCAGGCGCTGGCGAGTGCCGGGCTGTCGGCCGCCGACGTCGACGCCGTCGAGGCGCACGGCACCGGCACCAAGCTGGGCGACCCGATCGAGGCCCAGGCGCTGCTGGCCACCTACGGGCAGGAGCGGGCCGGTGAGCCGCTCTGGCTCGGCGCGATCAAGTCGAACATCGGGCACACCCAGGCCGCGGCCGGTGTGGCGGGTGTGATCAAGATGGTGCAGGCGCTGCGGCACGGCGTGCTCCCGGCGACGTTGCACGCGGAGCAGCGGACCTCCGAGGTCGACTGGTCGGCGGGCGCGGTGGAGCTGCTCACCGAGTCCCGCCCCTGGCCCGAGCTGGACCGGCCGCGCCGCGCGGGCGTCTCCTCCTTCGGCATCAGCGGCACCAACGCCCACGTCATCCTGGAGGCCGCGCCCGCGGTGGCGGCCGAGGAGCCGGTGGCCGTCGAGGGTGTGCTGCCGTGGCCGGTGTCGGGGCGGACCGCCTCCGCACTGGCGGCGCAGGCCGGGCGACTGGCCGGATTCCTCGCGGCCGAACCGGAGTTCGCTCCGGCGGAGGTGGCCGCGGGGCTGCTGTCCCGGGCCGCGCTGGACCACCGCGCGGTGGTGTTCGGCGGCGACCGGGACGAGCTGCGCTCCGGTGTCGCCGCGCTGGCGGCGGGCGAGCCCTCGGCCCTGGTGGTCTCGGGCGTCACGGCGCAGGGGGGTACGGCGCAGGGGGGTACGGCCTTCCTGTTCACCGGTCAGGGCGCGCAGCGGGCCGGGATGGGGGCCGGGCTGTACGCGCGGTTCCCGGTGTTCGCGGCGGCCTTCGACGCGGTCTGCGCGGAGTTCGACCTGCTGCTGGACCGGCCGGTGAAGGACGTGGTGTTCGAGGGCGTCGAGGATCTGGACCGGACGGTGTGGGCGCAGGCCGGGCTGTTCGCGGTCGAGGTCGCCTCGTTCCGGTTGCTCGAATCCTGGGGCGTGACGGCCGACTTCCTCCTCGGGCACTCGATCGGCGAGATCGCCGCCGCCCACGTCGCCGGGGTGTTCTCGCTGGCGGACGCCTGCGCCCTGGTGGCGGCGCGCGGCCGGCTGATGGACGCGCTGCCCGAGGGCGGGGCGATGCTGGCGGTGCAGGCCACCGAGGCCGAGGTCCGCGACGGGATCGGCGACCGGCTGGACGTCGCGGCCGTCAACGGCCCGACCTCGCTGGTGGTCTCCGGCCCGGCGGAGGCCGTCGAGGAGCTCGCCGAGCGCTGGCGGGCCGAGGGCCGCAAGACCAGCCGGCTGACCGTCTCGCACGCCTTCCACTCGGCCCTGATGGAGCCGATGCTCGAAGAATTCGCCGCCGTGCTGGCGGAGTTGACCTACGCGGAGCCGCAGCTGCCGATCGTCTCCGACCTGACCGGCGAACTCGCCGGGCCCGGGCTGATGTCCACCCCGTCCTACTGGGTGCGGCAGGTCCGCGAGGCCGTCCGCTTCGCCGACGGCGTCGAGGCGCTGCACGGCCGGGGCGTCACCCGCTTCGTGGAGCTCGGCCCGGACGGCGTGCTGACCGCGCTGGCCGGCCGGATGCTCCCCGACGCGGTCTGCGCGCCGCTGCTGCGCAAGGACCGGGACGACGCCGACACGGCACTGCGGGCGCTCGCCACGCTGTGGACGGCCGGGGCGGAGATCGACTGGTCCGGGCTGCTGCCCGCCGGCCGCCGGACCGAGCTGCCGACCTACGCCTTCCAGCGGGAGCGCTACTGGCCGAAGGCCGCGCCCGGAACGGCCGTCGTGGCCGACCCGGACGAGGCGCGCTTCTGGCAGGCCGTGGAGCGCCAGGACCTCGGCGAACTCGCCGCGGCCCTGGACATCGACCGGGCGCCCGAGGAGTTGGGCTCCGTCCTGCCGGTGCTGTCCTCGTGGCGGCAGCGGCGTCGGGTGGATTCGGTGGTGGACTCGTGGCGGTACCGGGTGACGTGGAAGCCGTTGGCCGGTTCGGCGGAGGGGCGGCTGTCGGGTCGTTGGCTGCTGGTGACGGGTGCGGGTGCGGGTGCGGGTGCTGGTGCGGGTGCGTCGGTGGAGGGCGTGGAGAGCGCGCTGCTGGCCGCCGGTGCGGAGGTCGTTCCGCTGGCCGTCGACGGCGCCGGCCGGGAGGAACTGGCCGACCGGATGCGCGAGTTGAACGCCGGGGGCGGGCTGGCGGGTGTGGTCTCGCTCCTCGCCACCGACGCCGAGCCGAACGCCGAGCCGCATGCCGGGGGCTCGCTGCTCCCGGCCGGGGTGGCAGCGACGCTGACCCTGCTGCATGCCCTCGCCGACTCCGGTGTCCGGGCCAAGCTGTGGTCGGTGACGTCCGGTGCGGTGTCGGTGGGCCGGGCGGACCGGTTGGTGAGCCCGTGGCAGGCGCAGGTGTGGGGTCTTGGCCGGGTGGCGGCGCTGGAGCTGCCGGATGTGTGGGGCGGGTTGGTCGATCTTCCGCCGGTGGTGGACGAGCGGGTCGGTCGTCGGCTGGTGGCGGTGCTGGGCGGTGGTGAGGACCAGGTGGCGGTGCGTTCCTCCGGTGCGTACGGTCGCAGGTTCGTGCACGCGCCCCAGTCCGTCGGCCGGGTCGACGGGTGGGCGCCGTCCGGGACGGTGCTGGTGACCGGTGGGCTGGGGGCGCTGGGTGCGTCGGTGGCTCGTTGGCTGGCCGGGCGTGGTGTGCCGCATCTGGTGCTGACCGGTCGTCGTGGTGTCGAGACGCCGGGCGCGGGCGAGTTGGTGGCGGAGCTGACGGCCCTGGGTGCCCGGGTGACGGTCGCTGCCTGTGATGTGGCGGACCGTGACGCGCTGGCGTCGCTGCTGGCGGGGATCCCCGCCGAGCTGCCGCTGAGCGGTGTGGTGCACACCGCGGGTGTGGTGGACGACGGCGTGCTGGACGCGCAGTCGGCGGAGCGTTTCGCGACGGTCTTCGCGGGCAAGGTCGGCGGGCTGCTGCACCTGGACGAGTTGACGGCCGGGCTGGACCTTGACCTGTTCGTGGTGTTCTCCTCGCTGGCGGGGACGCTGGGCAGTGCCGGGCAGGGCAACTACGCGGCGGCGAACGCCTTCCTGGACGCGTGGATCCAGCGGCGCCGCGACCGCGGCCTCGCCGGACTCTCGATCGCCTGGGGCGCCTGGGCGGAGCAGGGCATGGCCACCGAGGACGTGGTGGCCGACCGGGTCCGGCGCGCCGGACTGACGCCGATGGACGCACGACTGGCGATGGAGGCGATGGCCAGGGCCGTCGACCACGGCGAGGACCTCGTGGCGATCGCCGACGTCGACTGGGCGCGGATGCTGCCCGCCTTCGCCGGGGCCAGGACCAGCCCGCTGCTGGCCGAGCTGCCCGAAGCGGCCCGGACCGACCGGGCCGACCGGGCCGACGACGTCGGGGCGGAAGCGACCGGGGCGCAGGGGCTCGCGGAGCTGCCCCCCGCCCAGCGCGACCGGGCGCTGCTGGACCTGATCCGCAGCTGCGCGGCCGCGGTGCTGGGGCACGCGTCGAGCGCGAGCGTCGAACCGGGCCGGGCCTTCCGCGACATCGGCTTCGACTCGCTGACCGCGGTGGCCTTCCGCAACCTGATCGGTGCCCGCACCGGCCTCCGGCTGCCGGCCACCCTGGTCTTCGACCACCCGACGCCGATCGCCCTGGGCGAGTTCCTGCTCGCCGAGCTGTACGGTGCGGCCGACCCGGTGCCGGCGCCGGACACCGCGTCCGTCGCCGCCGAGGACGAGCCGATCGCGATCGTCGGCATGGCCTGCCGGTTCCCGGGCGGCGCCCGGACGCCGGAGGCCCTGTGGGCGCTGCTCTCCGGCAACGGGGACGCGATGACCGGCTTCCCCGTCGACCGCGGGTGGGACCTCGCCGACCGGTCGGGCTCGTACGCGGCCGTCGGCGGCTTCCTCGACGGCGTCGCGGAGTTCGACGCCACGCTGTTCGGCATCTCGCCGCGCGAGGCCCTCGCGATGGACCCCCAGCAGCGGCTGCTGCTGGAGACGGTCTGGGAGACCTTCGAGTCCGCCGGAATGGACCCGCGGTCCGCGCGGGGCCGGTCCGTGGGCGTCTTCGCGGGCACCAACGGCCAGGATTACCCGACGCTGCTCGCCGCCGCCGAGGACAAGGTCGAGGGGCACGTCGCCACCGGCAACGCGGCGGCGGTGCTCTCCGGCCGGGTCGCGTACGCGTTCGGGCTGGAGGGCCCGGCGCTGACCGTGGACACGGCCTGCTCCGCCTCGCTGGTCGCCCTGCACCTCGCGGCGCAGGCGCTGCGCCGGGGCGAGTGCGAACTGGCGCTGGCCGGCGGTGTCACCGTGATGTCCACGCCGGGCGTGTTCAGCGAGTTCGACCGCCAGGGCGGCCTGGCCGCCGACGGCCGCTGCAAGGCCTTCGCGGCGGACGCGGACGGTACGGGCTGGGGCGAGGGCGTCGGCGTCCTGCTGGTCGAGCGGCTCTCGGACGCTCGCCGCAACGGGCACCGGGTGCTGGCGGTGCTGCGGGGCAGCGCGGTCAACCAGGACGGCGCCTCCAACGGCCTCACCGCCCCGAACGGCCCCGCCCAGCAGCGGGTGATCCGCCAGGCCCTGGCCAATGCCGGGCTGTCGGCCGCGGACGTGGACGCCGTCGAGGCGCACGGCACCGGCACCAAGCTGGGCGACCCGATCGAGGCCCAGGCGCTGCTGGCCACCTACGGCCGGGAGCGTGCGGGCGAGCCGCTCTGGCTCGGCTCGATCAAGTCGAACATCGGGCACACCCAGGCCGCGGCCGGTGTGGCGGGTGTGATCAAGATGGTGCAGGCGCTGCGGCACGGCGTGCTGCCGGCCACCCTGCACGTCGGTGAGCCGTCGCCCCAGGTCGACTGGTCGGCGGGCGCGGTGGAACTGCTCACCGAGGCGCGCCCCTGGCCCGAGCTGGACCGGCCGCGCCGGGCGGGCGTCTCCTCCTTCGGCATCAGCGGCACCAACGCCCACATCATCCTGGAGTCCGCCCCGGCGGACCCGGTGGAGTCGGCGGAAGCGGTGGAGCCCCCGGCCGCCGTTCCGGCGGGCGGTCTGCCCTGGCTGCTCTCCGGGCAGAGCGCCGAATCGCTGCGGGCCCAGGCACAGCGGCTCACCGCGCACCTGGACGCCGAACCCGGCCACGACCCGGTGGACGCGGCCTGGTCGCTGGCGACCGGACGGGCCGGGCTGGCGCACCGCGCCGTCGTGCTCGGCGCCGACCGGGAAGCGCTGCGCTCCGGCGCCGGGGCCCTCGCCTCGGCGGCCTTCTCGGCGGACGTGGTCACCGGCACCGTGCGGGAGGGCCGCCTGGCCTTCCTGTTCACCGGCCAGGGCGCCCAGCGCGCAGGCATGGGCCGGGAGTTGTACGACGCGCAGCCGGTTTTCGCGGCGGCCTTCGACGCGGTCTGCGCGGAGTTCGACCTGCTGCTGGACCGGCCGGTGAAGGATGTGGTGTTCGAGGGCGCCGAGGATCTGGACCGTACGGTGTGGGCTCAGGCCGGCCTGTTCGCGGTCGAGGTCGCCTCGTACCGGCTGCTCGAATCCTGGGGTGTGGCACCGGAGTTCCTGCTCGGCCACTCGATCGGTGAGATCGCGGCCGCCCACGTCGCCGGGGTGTTCTCGCTCGCCGACGCGTGCGCCCTGGTGGCGGCGCGCGGCCGGCTGATGGACGCGCTGCCGAGCGGCGGGGCGATGCTGGCGGTGCAGGCCACCGAGGCCGAGGTCCGCGACGCGATCGGCGGTCGGCTGGATGTCGCGGCCGTCAACGGCCCGACCGCGCTGGTGGTTTCGGGTCCGGCCGAGGTGGTCGAGGAGTTCGCGGCCCGCTGGAAGGCCGAGGGTCGCAAGACCAGCCGTCTGACGGTCTCGCACGCCTTCCACTCGGCCCTGATGGCGCCGATGCTCGGCGAATTCGCCTCCGTACTCGGCGGGTTGACCTTCGCCGAGCCGCGCATCCCGGTCGTCTCCAACCTGACCGGCGGGATCGCCGAACCCGGACTGCTCACCACCCCCGACTACTGGCTGCGGCAGGTCCGCGAAGCCGTCCGCTTCGCCGACGGCGTCGACACCCTGCACCGCGAGGGCGTCACCCGCTTCGTGGAGCTCGGCCCGGACGGCGTGCTCTGCGCGCTGGCCCAGCAGTCCGTCTCCGAGGCCGTGTTCGCCCCCGTGATGCGGCGCGACCGGAACGAGGCCGGGACGGCGCTGCACGCGCTGGCCCGGCTCTGGACGGCCGGCGCCGAGGTGGACTGGCCGGCGGTCCTGCCGCGCGGCCGACGGGTCGACCTGCCGACGTACGCCTTCCACCACGAGCGGTTCTGGCCGACCCCGGCGCCCGCGCCGCTGCCGTCCGGGGACGCCGTGGAGTCCCGGTTCTGGGAGGCCGTCGAGCGCGAGGACCTGGCCGAACTGGCGGGCACGCTGCGCCTCGGCGAGCGGTCCGAGGTGCTCGGCGAGATCCTGCCCGCGCTCTCCTCCTGGCGCCGGCTGCGCCGCCGGGACTCGGTGCTCGACAGCTGGCGCTACGAGGTCACCTGGAAGCCGGTCCCGGCGCCGGTCGCCGAGCCCGAACTGGACGGGAGCTGGCTGGTGCTGGTCCTCGACGGGACCGACCGGGACCTGGCCGAGGGCGTGCGCACGGCGATCCGCTCCGCCGGGGCGCGCACCGTCGACCTCGTACTGGACCCGGCGGACCTCGACCGGGCCGCTCTCGCGGCCCGCCTCCTGGCCGCGGTCGAGGGCGTGCCCGACGTGGCCGGCGCGGTGCTGCTGGCCGCCGCCCACGACGGCCCGGACGCCGACCGCGCCGTGTCGCCGGCCGTGGCCGCCACCCTGGTGACGGTGCAGGCGCTCGGCGACGCCAACCTGAAGACGCCGCTGTGGACGCTCACCCGCGGCGCCGTCCGGACCGGCCCCGGCGACCTGCTCGCCGACCCGGCGCAGGCGCAGGTGTGGGGCCTCGGCCGGGTCGCCGCGCTGGAGCACCCGCAGCGCTGGGGCGGCCTGGTCGACCTGCCGGAGACCGTGGACGCGGCGGCCGGCCGGACCCTGGCCGGCGTGCTGGGCGGCACACCGGGCGAGGACCAGGTCGCGGTGCGCGGCGCGGGCGAGGCCCTCGTCCGGCGCCTCGTCCGGGTCGACGCCACCGACGGTACGGCGGAGCCCTCGTGGGCGCCGTCCGGCCCCGGCACGGTGCTGGTCACCGGCGGAACCGGCGCGCTGGGCGCGGTGGTCGCCCGCTGGCTCGCCGAGTCCGGCGTCACCCGGCTGCTGCTGACCGGCCGCCGCGGCCCGGAGGCGCCCGGCGCCGCCGAACTCGCCGCCGAACTCGCCGAACTGGGCGCCGAGGCGACCGTCGCGGCCTGCGACGCCGCCGACCGCGAGGCGCTGGCGGCGGTGCTGGCGCAGGTCCCGTCCGAGGCCCCGCTGATCGGCGTGGTGCACGCGGCCGGGGTCCTGGACGACGGCACGCTCGACGCCCTCACCCCGGAGCGGTTCGCCACCGTCCTGGCGGCGAAGGCGTCCGGCCTGGTGCACCTGGACGAACTCACCGGTGACCTGGACTTCTTCGTGGCGTTCTCCTCGCTGGCCGGCACCGTCGGCAGCGCCGGACAGGGCAACTACGCCGCGGCGAACGCCTTCCTGGACGCCTGGATGGAGCACCGGCACGACCGGGGCCTGCCCGGCGTGTCGGTGGCCTGGGGCCCGTGGGCGCAGGACGGCATGGCCACCGGTCAGGTCGTGACGGACCGGCTGCGCCGCAGCGGGGTCCCGGCGATGGACCCGCGTTCGGCGGTCCGGGCCCTGGCCCGGGCGATCGGCGGGGACCGGCCGAACCTGGTGGTCGCGGACATCGACTGGCCCACCTTCGCGCCCCGGTTCGCCGGGACGCGGCCGAACCCGCTGATGCGCGACCTGGCGGAGTTCGCGGCGCTGGTCCCGTCGGCGGCCGAGGCGGTCGTCCTCGACGGCTCCGCCGGGCTGCGCCGGGAACTGGCGGCGCTGCCCGCCCCGCAGCGGCAGCGGATGCTGCTCGACCTGGTCCGCGCCCGCGCCGCCGCGGTCCTCGGTCGCGACAGCGCCGAGGCCGTCGCACCGGACCAGGCGTTCCGCTCGATCGGGTTCGACTCGCTGATCGCGGTGGAGTTCCGCAACCTGCTGCACCACGAGACCGGTCTCAACCTGCCGGCCACGCTGGTGTTCGACCACCCGACGCCCACCGCGCTCGGCGCCCACCTCGGCAGCCTGCTGCTGCCCGAGGAGGCCGACCGGACGGTCGACGTAGTGGCGGACCTGGACCGGCTGGAGGCCAGGCTGCTGCGGCTCGACGCCGACGAGCGGGAACGGGCGGACGTCGCCGCCCGGCTCCAGGGCCTGCTGGCCCGCCTGGCGGGCACGGGCGAGACGCAATCGGACGACGCGCTGGACGACGCCAGCGCCGATGAGGTCCTCGACCTCATCCGGAAGGAATTCGGGGGCCCGGCTTGATCGTCGTCGAGGCACCGTTCGTGAAGGGGAAGATCCATGGCGGATGACCAGAAGCTGCTCGACCATCTGAAGTGGGTGACGGGCGAGCTCCGCCAGGCGCACCGCCGGATCCGCACCATCGAGGACCGCGCGCAGGAGCCGATCGCCATCGTCGGCATGGGCTGCCGCTTCCCCGGCGGGGTGCGGACGCCCGCCGAGCTGTGGCGGCTGGTGGCCGGACGCACCGACGCGGTCGGCGACTTCCCGACCAACCGGGGCTGGGCCGAGGACGAGGACGAGGACTACGCCCGGCAGGGCGGCTTCCTCCACGACGCCGACGAGTTCGACGCGGCGTTCTTCGGCATCAGCCCGCGCGAGGCCACCGCCATGGACCCGCAGCAGCGCCTGCTGCTGGAAGCCTCCTGGGAGGCCTTCGAGGTCGCCGGCCTGAACCCGCGCGCGCTGCGCGGCAGCCGAACCGGGGTGTTCGCGGGCACCAACGGCCAGGACTACGGCCTGGTCGCGCTCGCCTCCCCGGAGGGCCTGGAGGGGCACATCGCCACCGGCACCACCGCCAGCGTGATGTCCGGCCGGCTCTCGTACGTGTTCGGGCTGGAGGGCCCGGCGGTCACCGTGGACACGGCCTGCTCGTCCTCGCTGGTCGCCATGCACCTCGCGGCGCACGCGCTGCGCTCCGGCGAGTGCGACCTGGCCCTCGCGGGCGGCGCCACCGTGATGTCCACCCCCGGCGGGTACGCCAGCTTCAACCGGCAGGGCGGGCTGGCGGCGGACGGCCGCTGCAAGGCCTTCGCGGCGGACGCGGACGGCACGGGCTGGGGCGAGGGCGTCGGCGTGCTGGTGCTGGAGCGGCTGTCGGACGCGCGGCGCCACGGGCACGAGGTGCTGGCGGTGGTGCGCGGCAGCGCGGTCAACCAGGACGGCGCGTCCAACGGCCTCACCGCCCCGAACGGCCCGTCGCAGGAGCGGGTGATCCGGCAGGCGCTGGCCAACGCCCGCCTGGAGGCGGCCGAGGTGGACGCGGTCGAGGCGCACGGCACCGGCACCAGCCTGGGCGACCCGATCGAGGCGCAGGCGCTGCTGGCCACCTACGGGCAGGAGCGCCCCGAGGGGCGGCCGCTCTGGCTGGGCTCGATCAAGTCGAACATCGGGCACACCCAGGCGGCGGCCGGTGTGGCGGGCGTGATCAAGATGGTGCAGGCGATGCGGCAGGGCGTCCTGCCGGCCACCCTGCACGCGGACGCGCCGTCCCCGCACGTCGACTGGACGACCGGCGCGGTCGAGCTGCTGACCGAGGCCCGTCCGTGGCCGGAGGCGGACCGTCCGCGTCGCGCGGGGGTGTCCTCCTTCGGGATCAGCGGCACCAACGCCCACGTCATCCTGGAGTCGGCGCCGGAGGCTCCGGCGGAGGGGGCTCCGGCGGAGGAGCCCCCGGCTCCGAACGGCGTGGCGCCGTGGCCGGTGTCGGGCGGATCGTCCGAGGCACTGGCGGCGCAGGCCGGTCGACTGGCCGAATTCCTCGGCGGGGAGCCGGAGTTCGCACCGGCAGAGGTGGCGGGGACGCTGCTCTCCCGGGCCGCGCTGGCCCACCGCGCGGTGCTGCTCGGGTCCGACCGGGCGGCGCTGCTGGACGGCCTGGCCGCGCTGGCGGACGGCCGCCCCTCGGGCGGGGTCGTCACCGGGATCGCGACGGAGGGCCGGACGGCGTTCCTGTTCACCGGTCAGGGGGCGCAGCGGGTCGGCATGGGCCGGGGGCTGTACGAGGCCTTCCCCGCGTTCGCGTCGGCGTTCGACTTGGTCTGTGCGGAGCTGGACGGGAGGCTCGGGCGACCGGTGCGGGAGGTCGTCTTCGAGGGTGTGGAGGATCTGGACCGTACGGTGTGGGCGCAGGCCGGGTTGTTCGCGGTCGAGGTGGCGTCGTTCCGGCTGCTCGAATCCTGGGGCGTGGTACCGGAGTTCCTGCTCGGGCACTCGATCGGTGAGGTGGCGGCCGCCCATGTGGCGGGCGTGTTCTCGCTGGCGGACGCGTGCGCCACAGTAACGGCGAGCGGTCGGTTGATGAAC
>NZ_JBHVJT010000098.1:0-23948 GCF_042798815.1 Kitasatospora sp. NPDC057738
GACCCCCCCGGGTCCCGCCCCCCCCAACCCCCCCCCTGGCCGGTCCGGTTTTCGGTGCCGCAGATGCCGCCGGGGCCGCGGTCGGGCGACGGGGCGCCGGACGAGTTCCTGGTGGTCGGCGCCCTCGGCCCGGGCCGGTGTTCCGGATCGCGATCCGCACGCCCCGGCACGCCCCGGCGCGGCGAGCAGGTCCGTGCGCAGCGGCCCGTCACCGGCCTCGCGCGGGAGCAGGTCGTGCGGGCGTTCCTGCCCGCCCTACCGGGACGGCGCGGCCCCGACCAGGGCCCGGCACTTCCGGCACGAGGCCGGGTCCCCGGGCTCGAAGTGGCACAGGAAGACCTTGAAGCAGCGGAGCCCGCACAGGGTGCGGGGCCTGCCGCGGCTCAGGTCCCCGGCGTGCAGGACACCGGGCACCCCCTGGACCCCGACGGCGGGGAACTCGGCCGGCTCGCGCGCGGTGGCGAAGGGTCGGGTCCCGTCCGGGGCTCCGGTGTCCGGGCTGTCGGTCATGCCGGGCAGCATGCCACGGTCGGGGACCGCCGTCGGCGCCGGGCTCCCACCGCGGGTCGGCGGGCCTTGCGCGCCGGTGAGCGGGGCCTGCCGTGCGCGGCGGGCGGTCGAGCGGGCGGCGGCCCGGGGTCGCCGGGGCTGATGCCGGGTCAGTACTCCCGGGGAGGCCCCCGGCCCGGGCCTCGCCGTCCGGTCGGGGGCGGCAGCCGGGCTGTTCCTGCGGTGGGTTGACGGACCGCCGGCCGACACGGGGCCGACCGGCGGGACACACCCCGGCACCGGCGGACAGGAGAAAAGGTGGAGACAGGAATCGAACCCGTCTGAACGGTCCTGCAAACCGTCGCCTCGCCACTCGGCCACTCCACCTCGACAACGGTGGAAACATTACACACGTATGAACCGGAACTCTCCGGAAGTGCTGGATTTTCACTCCGGAAGGCTCTTAATGCTTCTAGTGTTATTTCTCTCGACATGGCGCCGAAAGGGCCCGGAGGCCGACACGGGGAAAGTCATGTTGCGCTAGCCTGTGCCGATATCTCCAACCCGATGGGATTTCATTGATGGCCGTCGAGGAATCACGGTTCACCCGTATCACGGAGCTGCGTGGCGAATCCGCCACGAACCGGTGCCAGTACAAGAGTCTGCCCCTGCGCGACCTTCCGCCGCTCGGTGTCGTGCGTCGCGCGCGGATCGCCCGCGAAGGCCTGCGTGAGCGCCGCGCCGACATTCCGGCGCCCGGCCGTCCCTCCCGCTTCGCCGAGGGGGACTGGGTCCGGGTGAAGGACGAGGCCGTGGTGCGCGCCACCCTGGACGCCAAGGACCGCCATCGCGGCCTGTGGTTCACCCGGAGCCAGTGGTCGTTCTGCGGCGGCGTCCACCAGGTCGAACGCGTCGTGCGCCGCATGATCGACGACCACTACCGCGTGCGGCGCCTGTCGGGCACCGTCGCCCTGGCCGGCGCCACCTGCCACGGCGCCGACGGGACCCAGGGCTGCGGCATGGAATGCGCGCTGCTGTTCCGCGACGAATGGCTGGAGCCCGCCCCCGCGCCGGTCCCCGCCGCCCGGCCGGTCGCCCTGTGGGCGACGGTGCGCAGCCTCGCGGAGATCCACGCGACCCTCGGCTCCGACGGGCGCCTGCACGGCGTCCCCTTCCAGCCGGGGATGGAGCGCCACGCCGGCACCCGTCACGGCGCCTCCGAGCTGCGTCACCGGTCCCTGGCCTGGTGGCAGCACCCCACCGGGGGGCGCTGGTTCATCCTCCAGGGCCTGCGCTGCGGCGGCGAGCCGGCCCCCACCGGCTGCGACCGCCGCTGCGCCCTGCTGTGGCACGAGTCCTGGCTGCGCCTGGAACCCGCCGCGGAACCCTCCGCCGCCGGCCGCTGAGCGGCCGTCAGCGCCGCCAGCGGTCGCGCACCAGTTTCGCGGTCAGGTGCAGCGGTCCGTCCCGGTCTCCGACGTAACATCGGGGAAGCGCGTACACCCCGCTGTGGGGCCCGGGGCTGACCGCGCACCCGTACTCGTAGCCGGCCTGCTCCACCGCCTCCACCGCGGCGTCGTCGAGCGAGCCGTACGGGTAGCAGAACCCGCCGACCTCCCGGCCCGTGAGGTCCTCCAGCACGTGGCGGCTGTCGGTGACCTGGGCGGCGAGGTCCCGCGCGCCCAGGCCCGCCAGCCGCCGGTGGGTCAGCCCGTGCGAGCCGATCTCCACCCCGGCGGCAGCGGCTTCACGGACCTCGTCCGCCGTCATCAGCGGCTTGCGCGGGCCCTGCCGGTCCCAGTCGTTGTATCCGCCGAGCCGGCCGGCCACCACGTAGACCGTCGCGGTGAAGCCGTACTCCGCCAGTGCGGGCATGGCCTCCTCCAGGAAGTCGCGGTACCCGTCGTCGAAGCTGAGCCCGACCAGGCCCGCCGCGGTGCCGTCCCGGTGGGAACGCATCAGGGCGCCCACCGACACCCCGCGCAGCCCGCGGGCGGACAGCCAGCGCAGCTGGCGGCGGAACCGCGCGGGGCCGACGGTGAT
The DNA here is from genome assembly GCF_042798815.1 of Kitasatospora sp. NPDC057738. NCBI lineage: Bacteria > Bacillati > Actinomycetota > Actinomycetes > Kitasatosporales > Streptomycetaceae > Kitasatospora > Kitasatospora sp. NPDC057738. The sequence continues at coordinate 2,533 of NZ_JBHVJT010000098.1, forward strand.
CAGATAGGGGTCCTCGACCGTCGACGTCACCGAGTGATACATGAGTGTCCACGGGAGGCTTCCCGCACCTGCGCCGGTCTCCCTTTCCGGACTATTGCGTGGTCGAATGATTTGCATGTTCCGCTCCAGCTGTCCGGTGGCACCGCCTGTGCAGGTGGACCCGAGGAAATTGCATTCTGGCAGCGTCGGACCCCGCTTCCATTCGCGCCAGGCGACTCCGCTTCATTTCACCCGGATGCCGGAGCGGGAGTCGGGGCGGGTGCCGCCGGGGCGGGCGGGCCGGTTCCGGGACTACTTGGGGGCGGCCGTCATGGAGGCGACGGCGTCCGCCACGCTGGAGCGGTAGTTGCCCATCTTGGGGTTCAGCACCCGCACGCCGCTGTCGAGCGGGAAGTTCTGGGTGTTCGCGAGGGGCATGTTGGTGCCCTCGTCGTCGGCGAGCACGTTGATCTCGTTGATGCCGGGGGTGGTGCCGGTGGTGGCGCCGCTCGGGTCGAGGTCGATCACCGCGTAGGCGTTCTGCCCCGCAGGGACCGTGAAGCGCTCGGTGCCGCTGGCGAGTATCGGCTTGACGTTCTTGCTCTGGTCGGGCGAGACGGAGTCGCCGAGGTCGACCCCCGGGGAGGAGCTCAGGCTGCAGGCGCTCGCACCGGTGTTGCGCACCTCGATCACCCGCTGGCCGGCCGCCCCGGCTCGGGCCGTCACCTTGATCGAGAGGTTCTTGATGTCGCACGGGTGGGCGGCGGCGCCGGCACTGCCCCCGTCGGACTTGGTGCCGCCCGGGGTGCTCGCGCCGGACGGCTTCTGCGGGGCGGGCTTCGTCGCCGCTCCCGTGGCCGGTGCGCCCGTGGGGGCGCCGGAGGCCGGGCCGCCCGCCGTCGGGGGCGTGACGGCCACCGTGGCGGCCGCGGAGGCCCCCGGGCCGCCGGCCGTGTCGGTGTTGTCGGGCCCGCAGGCGGTCAGCGCGAGGCCGGCTCCGACGACGAGGGCGGCGGAGGCGAGCAGCTGGTGACGGTGGCGGACGGACATGGTGGCTCCCCGATAGCGGTGCGTGCTGACTTGCGTGGACACCTCACAGGACGGTCGGTCGACGGCTTTTGGTGGCATGCACAGCGTCACAATCATCAGGACAGGATGAAGATCGGATCGTGACATTCCGTCAAGTGCGTGCGGGTGGACGGCCGGCCCGGGATCGGCTCGGCGGGCGGCGGGTGACGGGCGGCGGGCGGCGGGCGGCGGGCGGGGCCGCGAGGGCGGCCGGGAGACGGACGGCGACCGGCCGTACGGCCCGGGGCATGCGGGCCGGGGCATGCGGGCCGGGGCATGCGGGCCGCGGCCGGCCGCGCGAGGCCCGGCCGTGTGGCCCGGCCGAGGCCCGGCTCGGGCGACCGCGGGCGCGGCAGCGGGCGCGCCGGGCCTTCCGGTGCGGGAACGTGGAACCGGACGAGGACTTCCCGGCCCGGCGGAAGCCCGCGGGTGCTGCCTCCGGAGAGGAGTCGACATGGATCCGTTGCGGCCCGGCCCGCTGCGCTGCCTGGTGACCGGGGCGACCGGCTACATCGGCGGCCGGCTCGTGCCCGAACTGCTCGCCCGCGGGCACGCCGTGCGCTGCCTGGTGCGCGATCCCCGGCGGCTGCGCGACCAGCCCTGGCGGGCCCGGGTGGAGACCGCCACCGGTGACGTCACCCGCCCCGCCACCCTCGCCGGGGCCTTCGACGGCATCGACGTCGCCTACTACCTCGTCCACTCGCTCGGCACCGGACCGTCCTTCGAGGCGACCGACCGCGACGCCGCCCGCGCCTTCGCGGCGGCCGCGGCGGCCGCCGGCGTCACCCGGATCGTCTACCTCGGTGGCCTCGTCCCCGCCGGGGTGCCCGAGGCGGACCTCTCCCCCCACCTGCGCTCGCGCGCCGAGGTCGGCCGCGTCCTGCGCGCCGGCGGTGTCCCCACGGCCGAACTGCGCGCCGCCGTGATCATCGGCTCCGGCAGCGCCTCCTTCGAGATGCTGCGCCACCTCACCGAACGCCTGCCCGCGATGGTCACCCCGCGCTGGGTGTCCACCCGGATCCAGCCGATCGCCGTCCGGGACGTCCTGCGCTTCCTGGTCGGCGCCGCCCACCTGCCGCCCGGGCTGAACCGCACCTTCGACATCGGCGGCCCCGACGTCCTCACCTACGAGCAGATGATGCAGCGCTACGCCCGCGTCGCCGGGCTGCGCCGGCGCCTCGTCGTCCCCGTGCCGGTCCTCACCCCCCGCCTCTCCAGCTACTGGGTCGGCCTGGTGACCCCGGTGCCGGGGTCCATCGCCCGGCCCCTCGTCGAGTCCCTGCGCCACGAGGTCGTCCGCGGCGAGCACGACATCGCCCGCTGGGTGCCCGACCCGCCGGAGGGCCTGACCGGCTTCGACCGGGCCGTCACGCTCGCCCTGCGCCGGATCAAGGACGCCGACGTCGCCACCCGCTGGTCCTCCGCCTCGCTGCCCGGTGTGCCCAGCGACCCGTTGCCCACCGATCCCGACTGGGCCGGCGGCAGCCTCTACCAGGACGTCCGGGAACGCGTCGTGGCCGCGCCGCCCGCCGCCGTCTGGCGGGTGATCGAGAGCATCGGCGGCGACAACGGCTGGTACTCCTTCCCGCTCGCCTGGGCCGTGCGCGGCCGGCTGGACCGCCTGGTCGGCGGCGTCGGACTGCGCCGGGGCCGCCGCGACCCGGCCCGGCTGCGGGTCGGGGACTCCCTGGACTTCTGGCGCGTCGAGGAGATCGAACCCGGCCGGCTGCTGCGCCTGCGGGCCGAGATGCGCCTGCCCGGGCCGGCCTGGCTCGAACTCTCCGTCGCACCGGACGGGGACCGCGGGACCCGGTACCGGCAGCGGGCCCTGTTCCACCCGCACGGCCTGGCCGGACACGCGTACTGGTGGGCCGCCGCGCCGTTCCACACCGTGGTGTTCGGGGGCATGGCCCGCAACATCACCGAACGCGCCCGCCGGCAGCCCTGATCCGGCCGGACGCCGGCCGGGCCCCGGCTCCCCGGCGTGCGGCGCGGGCCCCCGTCGCAAAGAAACACGAAGAAAATGATCCTGGTCCGTCCACCGTGTCGATCCGCGGCCGCGCCGTTCGACCTGGGACCGGAAGGGTCGAGAGGCGACCCCCGAACGAGGAGGCCGGAGATGGCGAAGTACATGCTGATCATGCGGGGCACCGACGAGTCCGTCGCGAAGATGATGGAGACGCCGTTCGAGGAGATGCTCGAAACGGTGGGCCGTTTCAACGAGGAGCTGATCCGGGCGGGCGTGCTCGTCGCCGCCGAGGGGCTGGACGACCCCTCGCAGGGCGTGGTGGTGGACTTCGGCGGGGAGACCCCGGTGGTCACCGACGGACCGTACGGCGAGACGAAGGAGCTGTTCGGCGGCTTCTACCTGATCGATGTCGCCTCGAAGGAGGAGGCCGTCGAGTGGGCCAAGCGCCTCCCGGCGCTGCCCGGCTCGAAGTGCGAGGTCCGCCGCGTGCCGGGCATCGAGGAGTTCCCGCAGGACAACGAGTGGATCGTCAAGGAGCGGGCGTGGCGCGAGCGGACCGGCCAGCTGTGACAGCCGGGGCCACCGACGGCCCGCCGGTCGCCGAGTCGGCGCGGCGGGCCGTCGAGGCCGTCTGGCGGATCGAGTCCGCACGGATCGTCGGGGCGCTGGCCCGCTACACCGGGGACTTCGCGCTGGCCGAGGACGTCGCGCAGGAGGCGCTGGCGGAGGCACTCGTCACCTGGACGCGCGACGGTGCGCCGGCCAACCCGGTGGGCTGGCTGCTGGCGACCGCGCGGCGGCGGGCCATCGACGCCTTCCGCCGCGGGTCGGCCCTCGACGAGCGGTACGCCGTGCTCGCCGGCCGGCTCGCCGACGGCCAGTCCAGCTCGGGCGCGGACGGCCCGCCCGGGCCGCCCGACGATCTGCCCTGGGACCCGGACCGGGTCGACGACGACGTCCTGTCCCTCATGTTCGTCGCGTGCCACCCGGTGCTGTCGCCCGAGGCCAAGGTGGCACTCACGCTGCGCGTGGTGGGCGGCCTGTCCAGCGAGGAGATCGCCCGCGCCTTCCTCGTGCCGGTACCGACCGTGCAGGCCCGCATCACCCGGGCGAAGAAGACGATCGCCGCCGCCCGCGTGCCGTTCGAGCTGCCGCCGCCCGAGGAACGGCCGGGGCGGCTCGGCGCCGTCCTGAGCGTCCTGTACGTGGTCTTCACGGAGGGCTCGACGGCGACGGCCGGCGACCACCTGCTGCGCCCCGACCTCGCCTACGAGGCCGTACGGCTGGCCCGGGTCCTGGCCGCCCTGCTGCCCGGGGAGCCCGAGGTGCACGGCCAGCTCGCGCTGTTCGAGCTCACCGCCGCGCGCTTCCCGGCCCGCACCGGGCCCGACGGCGAGGCGGTGCTCCTGGAGGACCAGGACCGGCGCCGGTGGGACCGCTCCGCGATCCGGCGCGGTCTGGCCGCGCTCGGCCGCGCCGCCGCCCTCGGGCGGGGCCTCGGACCGTACGGTCTGCAGGCCTCGATCGCCGCCTGCCACGCGACGGCGCCCTCGGTGCCGGAGACCGACTGGGACCGCATCGTGCTCCTGTACGAGGCGCTCGGCCGGGTGGCCCCCTCCCCCGTCGTCGACCTCAACCGCGCGGTGGCGGTCGCGATGGCGGGCGGACCGCGGGAGGCGCTGTCCATCGTCGACGACCTGGCCGCCACCGGCCGCCTGTCCGGGTCGCACCTGCTCCCCGGCGTGCGCGGCGAACTGCTGCTCCGCCTCGACCGCACCGCCGAGGCCCGTGCCGAGCTGGAACTCGCCGCCCGCCTGTGCCGCAACTCCCGCGAGCGGTCGGTGCTGCTGCGCAAGGCGGCCGCGCTGGGGTGACGTCCGCCGGCCCGGCCGCCCTCCCCCGCCAGCGCCACCGCCGCCGGCCGCGGCCGCGGCCGGCGGAATTTCTGCTTCCTCTTGCTCTCCTGCCTCTGGTATGACAGCACCTGGCCCGATCGGGGCCACCTGAACAGGGGGATTCTGTCGTGCTGAGGACCACCCGCCGACGCCGGGTACGCGTCGCTTCGCTGCTGGCCGCCTCGGTGGCGCTCGCCACCGTGATGACGGCCGCGCCGGCCGGGGCCGCGCCCCGCTCGACCGGGAGCGACGCCGCCCCGACGGCCGGGCTGAACCTGATGCTGCGCGCCGATCCGTGGAAGGTCGTCCAGACCCGCCGGGCACCGGACGGCACCTGGGACGCCGCCAGGGAGATCCCGCAGTTCGGCGGCTTCCGGTACTGGACGACCGTCGTCGACTCCGGGCGGCTGCGGCTGTTCGGGCTCCGGAGCTCCGGCCCGATGAGCGTGCAGTTCGTCCAGTCGACGCAGCAGTCCGACGGCAGCTGGTCCGCGCCGACCCCGATGCGGGGCCTGGCGGAACTGCCCGTCTCCAGCGAGTACTTCCAGCTGGGTACGGCCGGCGCGGCCATGGTGGACGGCCGGGTCCAGCTGGCGGCGGTCGACCCCTCGGGCCGGCTCGTCCACACCGTCGAGAACCCGGACGGGAGCTGGCAGCCCTGGGGAGCGATCAGCGCCCCTCCGGGACTCGGCTCGGACAAGTACTTCAGCCTGGCGACGGCCGAGGTGAACGGCGAACTGCACATCGTGGCCACCATGTGGAACGACGGCAGCGTGCTCCACACCATCCGGCACGCGGACGGCACCTGGGCCGGCTGGGGCAACATCATGGGCGCGGCCGGGACCCCCTCCCCCTGGGGCTGGCCGCACGACGTGGTCGCGGTGGGCATCAACGGCGCGCTGCAGGTCGCCGTGGTGAACAACAGCCAGATCGCCGTCTACCACACGATCCGCAACTCCGACGGGAACTGGGCCGGCTGGGGGCCCATCGGCCAGCAGATCCTCACCCAGCCCTTCTACGTGTGCGGCGCCGACGGCGCCAATGTGAACAACGAGCTGCAGCTGCTCTTCGAGACCTGCGCCAACAGCGGCTCGCTCTACCACACCATCCGTCACGCGAACGGCAGTTGGGACCGGGCCGGCTACGTCCAGAGCGCCGTCGACCTCTCCCCCTGGCGGCCCGTCGCGGACGGATCGGCCGTCGGCGGCTGACCGTCCCGGGCCGCCTCCCCGGCCGTCTCCCGTGCCGCCGTCCCCGTGCCGCCGTCCCCCGTACGGCCGTCCCCCGTGCCGCCGTCTCCCGCCCCGGCGCGGGAGACGGCCCCTCGCGGGGACCGGCCGGGGTGCGTCGGGGCGCCGCGCGGGATCCGGGCTACTCGTAGCGCAGCGCGTCGGGCCGCATCAGCCGCAGGAGTCGCGGCAGTCCGAGGGCGGTGGTGAGGAGGACCGCGCCGGCCGCGATTCCCGACATGGCCAGCATCGAGCTCCAGTCCACGTTCCATGGGACGCCCGCCGCGTACTGCAGCACAGCCCCCATCAGCAGGCCGCCGACGGCCGCCAGTACCAGGCCCAGGGCCATCGGGAGCAGCGTCTGCCAGAGCACCGACAGGCCCAGGACGCGGCGGCGGGTGCCGACGGCGTTCAGCACGCCGAGCACGCGGCGCTGTTCCCGGAAGCGCTCCAGCTGGCCGACCAGCAGGCTGAGGGAGACCAGCAGGAGGGTGATCGCCGATCCCGCCGTCAGCAGGCGCTTGACCGCGAGGTAGGTGGGGTCGAGCGTGTTGTCGAGCGGGAACCCGGTGCGGGCCTGCGGGTCGATCGCCATCACGGCGGTGGTCAGCTGCTCCTCGGGGTCCGTCAGGCCGTCGGCGAGCGACACCAGGACGGTCGCCGGCTGTCCGCGCAGCGCCTCGGCCGGCACGGCGGCGGGGGTGAGCAGCAGCAGGCCGGATCCGAGCCGCCCGTTGGGGTCCGCGCCCTCGACGGCGGTGACGGTGGCCGTCACGGCGGGCAGCGGGAAGGGGGCCGGCTCGCCGGCGCCCCGGAAGTAGGCGGCGTGGACGGTCGTCCCGGGCCGGACCGGTTCGGCGCCCGGCCGCCCGGCCGGGCCCTGGACCGCGAAGGCGTCGCCGTCCTTGCAGTCGGGCAGGGTCGCGAAGCCGCGCAGCACCGTGCAGGAGGCGATCCGGACCGAGGGCAGCTGCCAGGACCTGGCCGTCCCGCTCTCCAGGGAGAACTCGGTGTACGCCGCGGTGGCCTTGACCCCGGCGCTGAGCGCCAGGCGTTCGGCGATGCCGTCGGCGGTGGGCGCGCCGCCGGGGAAGGACACCGACTGCTGGTACGGCCCGGCGGCGGGCACGCCCCGGGTGATGCCCTCGTACTGTGTGCTGATACCGAGGAAGAGCGTCTGCAGGGCGATCGCCCCGGCGATCGCCACCACGACGCCGCTGACCGCCGCGGCGGCCGGTCCCGAGCCCAACTGCAGGCGGCGGGTTGCCAGTTGCCAGGAAAGCCCGCCGCCGCCGGCCCGTCGGGTGACGGCCTCCACCAGCCACGGCAGGAGGGTGCAGAGGCCGATCAGCGTCAGCATCACGCCGGCCGCCACGAGGAGCGATCCGCGCGTGCCGTTCACCGGGTCGAAGAGCGCGAGGGCGAACACCGTCAGGGCCAGGCCGGCCAGCGGCAGCACCAGGCGCCATCCGATCCGGCGGCGGCCGGGGCCGGAGCGGCGGACCACGCCGAGCGGGTCGACGGTCGCCCGGCGCATCGCGAGCAGGGTGACGCCGATGCCCATGAGCGGCACGACCACGGCGATCGCGGCGGCGACGGCGGGCTGCGGTGCGACGTCCTCGGGGTAGAAGCTGAATCCGGCGAGCCGGATCCGTCCGATCGCCTGTCGGCCGATCAGGAAGAGCGCCGCGCCGGCGGCCAGGCCCAGCACCGCGCCCACCAGGGACTCCCCGGCGGCGAGCCGGCGGTCGCGCCGTTCGCCGCCGAAGCGCGCGGCGGCGGCGAGGAAGACCCCGACCGGGGCCAGCATCACCGTCAGGCCCACGGCGTTGAGCAGGATCAGCTTCGGGTCCATGGATTTGGGCGGTGAGAAGTGGCCGAACCCGGTGATCCGGACGGCGCCGGTGTCCACCGAGAGGCGGTCGCCGCCGAGCACGAAGTCGGCCTGGCCGGGTCCGAGCAGCCCGGCCGGGCCGATGGTGCCGACCACGGGGTGGGGCAGGCGCTCGCGCAGCAGCTGGTTGGCGGGGTCCTTGAGCAGGTCGGCCAGGGCCGGGGAGACGGCCATCTCGCCGGGCTTCGGGTAGGCGGCCACCCCGGGCGGCAGCGCCGCGTTCGGGCCCTCGGGCTGGACGATCCGGCCGCGCACGGGCGTGCCGTGGAAGGTGGTGTCGGCGACGGCCACGAGGACCGTCCGGTCGCCGGGGGCGGGCAGGTCCTCGTCCCGGAAGGTGTCGTTCTGCGTGTACAGGCGCTGGTCGCGGTGGTGCACGATGCCGGGGAAGGAGGCGGTGAAGAGCAGCAGGGCCACTCCCAGGCCGACGCCGCAGGCGGTGAGCAGCAGTCGGCCCCAGCCGTCCTGTCCGCTGGTGACGGCCAGTCGGGCGCCGAGGGCGAGCTGGTCCAGGGCGGGCCGGCGGACCTTCGGGTCGGCGGCGCTCACCGGGCGCCCGCCAGGTCGCGGGTGCGGCCGTCGCGGACGACGACCTCGCGGTCCGCGTAGGCGGCGACCCGCGTCTCGTGGGTGACCAGGAGGACGGCCGCGCCGGTCTCGCGCGCGGCGAGGGTCAGCAGCTTCATGACGCGTTCGCCGTTGAGGGTGTCGAGGGCGCCGGTCGGCTCGTCCGCGAACACCGCCTTGGGGCCGGTGATCAGGGCGCGGGCGGCCCCCACCCGCTGGCCCTGGCCGCCGGACACCTCGCCGGGGCGCTTGGCGGCGACGTCGGCGACCTCCAGTCGTTCCAGCCACTCGCCGGCGCGGGCCTCGGCGGCCTTGCGGCGCATGCCGTTCAGGCGCAGCGGCAGTGCGACGTTCTCCAGGCAGGAGAGTTCCGGGACGAGCTGGCCGAACTGGAACAGGAAGCCGAATTCGGTGCGCCGCAGGGCGCTGAGCTCGGCGTCGGTGCAGGTGGTGAGGTCACGGCCCTGGTAGCCGATGGTGCCGCGGTCGGGGCGGGTGATGCCGGCGAGGCAGTGCAGCAGGGTGGACTTCCCCGAGCCGGAGGGGCCCATGACGGCGACGAGTTCGCCGGCGGCGACGGTGAGCGAGGCGCCGGCGAGGGCCGGGGTGAGGCCGAAGGACTTGTGCAGGTCCTGGGCGGTGAGCAGGGGTCCGGCGCTGGTCAACGTGGGGTCTCCGTGAGGCGGGCGGTGAGGTCGTCGAGGCGGGCGGCGGTCAGTTCCAGCCAGCGCAGGTCGGCCTCCAGGTGGAACAGCGCGTGGTCGCAGATCAGTTCGTCGGCGAGGTCGCCGGCGAGCTTGCGGCGGGTCAGTTCGCGCATGGTCCGCAGGTGTTCGGCCCGCTGGGTGTCCAGGACGTCGGCGGCGGAGCGTCCGGTCAGGATGGCGAGCACGACCTTGTGGTAGAGGGTGCTCTGCAGGTACGGCTGCGGGTCCTCGGGCTGGTTGAGCCAGTCGGCGAGGTCGGTGACTCCGGCGTCGGTGATCGCGTACCGCTTGCGGTCCGGGCCGCCGCCGGCCTCCACGCCCTCCACGACGACCAGGCCGTTCTTCAGCAGCCGGGAGAGCGTCGCGTACACCTGCCCGTAGTGCAGGGAGCGGTCGCGCCCGAAGTGCTCGTCGTAGAGGCGTTTGATGTCGTATCCGTGGCGGGGCTGGGCTTCCAGGAACCCGAGGAGCATCTGTCCGAGTGACATGATCAAGGACTATACACACCATGTATACATGGTGTGTATAGCGAGGCGGGCCCCGGCGGCGGGGCCGGGGGAACCGGCCGCACCCGCGAGGGCTGCGGCCGGCGGGCGGGCTGTTCCCGTCCCCGGTCGGTCAGGCGTCCGGCTGGGTGACCGTCAGCCCCCAGTGCACGTCGGGAGCCGACGCCTTCACCCCGACGTGGAAGGACCGGCCCTGCTCGGCCGTCACCACCGCCGAGCCCCTGTCGACGGCCTCGGCCGGACAGGGCACGGTGAACTCCACCGGGGTGGTGTCGCCGTAGTACGGCGTGAAGGTGACCCGCACCTCGCCCGCGCCGCCGCTGCCGCCCCGGCAGCCGACCGTCACGGTGACGGGCGGACCGGCCGCGTACGCGCCGCCGGTGACCGCCCCGCCGTCACCGATCCAGTCCGGGATCCAGATCAGCCCCTCCTGCCCGGGGTAGGGCAGGATCTCGCCCGTCCCCGGCGTCCCGTACCCGATCTCCCCGATCTCCCCGGCCTGTCCGATCTCCCCGGCCTGTCCGGCCTGTCCGGCGGACGCCGGGACCGCCGTCACCGCGATCGCCGCCACCGCCGCGACCGCCGTCGTCCAGGCGAAACTCGCACGCCTCATGGTCATCCCCTCCGTGGTGCCGGGCCCGGGCGTCCCGACGCACCCGCACAGTGTCATCCGGCACCGACAGCGCCGCCTGAGTACGGATACTCAGGCGCCGCCTGCGCGGGCCGTGACACCGCGGCGGCGGCAGCGGCGCGCAGCCCGAGGGCCGGGCTGGACAGGACCGGTACCGCGGTCGCGGTCGCGGTCCGCTGCGCGGCGTCCGCCATGGACGCCTGGGCGAGGACGACGGCGTCCGCGTCGACCACGGCATCGACGGCGGTGGCGATCGCCGTCAGGTAGCCGGCGCGGTCGCCGCTCTCGAACCGCTCCCAGGCACCGTCGACCACCGTGGCCGTCACCGTGACCGGCCGGCCGGATCGGGCGGCCTCCTCGTCGACGAGGGCCGTGGTCGGGCCCAGGGTGCCGGGCAGTGCGGCGATCACGGCGATGCGTGTCGCCGCTCGGCCGCCGCCGGGCGCGACGGCGACGGCGGCCGCCGCCATCGGACGGTCGACGCGCAGCACGGGCACTCCCAGCGCCGCGGCCCGGGCCTCCGCGACGCCCCCGATCGTCGAACAGGTGCACAGCACCGCCGCGGCCCCGGCGGCGATCGCCGGGGCGAGAACCCGGTCGATGTCCCCCGCGACGGCCTCCGGCCCCTCCGCCAGGGCCCTGGCCAGCAGCCCCTGCGACACGACGTGCCGCAGGGACAGCCCGGGGTGCTCGCGGTCGCGGAGCGCGTCGAAGACCGGGACGTGGACCGGGGAGGTGTGGAGCAGCGCCAGCATGCGCGCGATGCTAGCGGCCCCGGCGGCCGGGCCCCGCCGCCGGGAGGGCGCCGGGGGCGGGGGTGTCAGGGGTGGGGGTGGCTGGGCCGGATGCCACGGTGCGGGTGCAGCGGACGGGTCGGGCGGCGAGGTTGTGGAGATGGACACCGTCATCGTGCTCGAACCCGATACGCCGACCAATGTGCGGATCCTCGGCCCCGACCGCGGGCCGGCGGACCCCGGGAACCCGGTGCGTCTGGCGCACTGCGCCCCCGCGGAGGCCTCCGGCGCCTGCGGCCCCCTGACGCTGTGCGGCCTGAGCACCTCCGACATGACCCTGGCCCCTCGCCGCTCCCCCGCGCCCGGCGGGCCCCAGTGGAACGCCTGCGGGGCGTGCCGTGAGGCCGAGGGGGGCGCGGTGGCCGCCGGTGCCGGGCCGGCGCGCGGGTTCAGGGGGCTGTGAACAGTCCGGGGAAGGACGGGGCCAGCCAGGGCCGGCGGCCCCAGGCGAGCACCTTGCCGCGGGCGATGGCGCCGGCGGTGGAGCAGCGGCCCAGGGCGAGGAGGAAGAACGCCACCGGCTCGACGAGGATCGTGCAGTCGGGGCGCCGGGGCGGCTCCTGGCTGACCGCGACGGCGCCGTCGGTGAAGGTGACCGCGAATCCGCCCGCGCCGCGCAGCCGCAGCCGGTAGCAGGCGCTGTGGCCGGCCGCGGTGCGGGCGTCCGCCACCAGGGGCATGGCCGTTCGCAGGAACGGCATGGTCAGCCCGACGCGTTGCCGGTCGATCGGGTGGGGCCGGCCGAGCGCGACGGCGACGTCGTAGAGGTGGGCCAGCATGTGGGTCAGCAGGTAGGCGCCGAGGGTGTCCAGATCCATCGGGCCGAGCGGGGTCAGCATCGGCTCGGTGCCCGTGCGCGGGCCGGCCGCCGCCGCGAACTCCCCTGCCTGGCGGGCGATTTCCTCGGCGAGTACGGCCGGGTCGCGTTCGGGTCGCGCGGCCAGCGAGACCTCGTTGGCCGCGGCCAGCGCGCCCGGGGTGCCGTCCCCGTACGGGCGTTCCTCCCCGGCGGCGAGGGCGGCCATCAGTTCGTTGGCCATCGCGAGGTGGGCGGCGGCCTCGGCGACCGTCCACTCGGCGCCGGGGATGCGGATGTCGCCGCGGCAGTCGGCGAGCAGGGGGACGGCTTCGTCGCCGACCGCGGTGACGGCCTGGAGGAGCGCTGTGCGTGTGGCGGAGGGAGAGTGTTGGGGGAACGTCATGGTGGTGAGACTGGTCGACTCCCGCACCGCTGTCCAGCTCCCTGACAGGGCCGGGGGAACGGGTGTTCCTGTCGGTCGGCGGGCGGGCGGACGGCGGGTTGGACGGCGGGCGGACGGCGGGTCGGGCGGCGGGCGGAGGTCAGCCGCCGTCCGCGGTGGGCCCGGCGCCCGGCGGGCGGTCGTGGTCGGGCCACACGGTGATGTGGTCGTGTTCGAGGACCAGTCGCACGCGGTGCGCCAGGCCGAGGGATTCCGTGAAGTCGCGCGGCAGTTGGAGCCGGCCGACCCGGTCCAGCACCGTGTACTCGACGGGTGCGCCGTCACCGTCGCCGTCGGCGGCCGCAGGGCCCCGCAGCACTTCGGTGGAGGTGCGCCCGTCGCGGATCCGTACCGTGCGGCGGACCTGGTCGGCCACCAGGGCGTCGTGGGTGACGATCAGGACGGTGGTGCCCAGTTCGCTGTTGGCGGTGCGCAGGGCGGTGAAGATCTCCTGCGAGGTGGCGGTGTCCAGTTCGCCGGTGGGTTCGTCGGCGAGCAGCAGGCGGGGTTCGTTGGCGAGGGCGACGGCGATGGCCACCCGCTGCTGTTCGCCGCCGGAGAGCGCGGCGGGGGTGCGGTCGGCCGCCTGGGCGATGCCCATCAGGTCGAGCAGTTCGGTGGCCCGGGCGGCGCGGCGGCGGCGCGGTACGCCGGCGTAGCCCATGGGCAGTTGGACGTTCTCGCGGGCGGTCAGGTAGGGCATCAGGTTGGCGGCGGTCTGCTGCTGGATCGTTCCGACGGTGCGGCGGCGGTAGGCGGTGCGTTCGCGCCGCTTGAGCGCGCCCAGGTCGGTGCCGTCGACGGTGGCGGTGCCGGCGCTGGGGGTGTCCAGGCCGGCGAGGATGCCGAGCAGGGTGGATTTGCCGGAGCCGGAGGCCCCGACCAGGGCGGTCAGTTCGCCCTCGCGCACGGTCAGGTCGAGTCCTTGCAGGGCCTGGACCTCGACGCCGCCGCGGGCGGTGGTGCCGGTGCGGTAGATCCGTACGAGGCTCTCGCAGTGGACCATGGGCCGGTCGGTCCCGGCGGCGGGTCGTTCGTTCTCACGGGTGGTCACAGGGCCTCCCCCAGTCGTAGGACGGCGCCCAGGGCGCGGCGGCGGGCGATCGCCGTCTCCAGGGCGCCGGCCGCCGTCACCAGCACGGTCAGGGCGAGGCCGAGCGCCGTGGTGGTGGTCCAGTCGGTGTGTGCGGCGGGTTCGAAGGGCGCTCCGGTGAGCGCTTGCAGCCGCAGGCCGGGGCCGAGTGCCCCGGGCAGCAGCAGGCCCAGGGCGGTGCCGCCGGCCGCGGCGGTGAGCAGCAGCGGCAGCGGGTGCAGCAGTTGCAGGGCGAGTACCGAGCGGCCGGTGAGCCCCAGGGTGCGCAGGTAGGAGGTGACGCGGGCGCGTTCGGTGGCGCTGAGGAGGAGGTCCAGGACGAAGGCGCCGAGGGCGAGCAGCAGGGCGAGTGCGGTGGTGACCTGGAAGGCGAGCTGGACCGAGCGGACCAGTCCGTCGGTGCGCAGGGCCTCGAACTCCGCGGCGTGGTCGATCAGTTCGACCCGCGGGCCGGTCCTGCCGGTGGGGGCGAGCTGCGGGGTGGCCGCGGTGCGCACGGCGGCCCGGTCCAGCGGTGGGGCGCCGGCGGCCGGGTGGAGCAGGAGTGCGGAGGGGTGGCCGGGCTGTGCGGGCAGGCGTTGTGCGGAGGGGCCGGTGAACAGCAGCAGGGCGCCGGGGCGCGGCCCGTTGCCGAGGACCGGTCCGAGGACCGGGTCGCGCAGGGCGTCCTCGGGCAGGGCGCCGATCACGTGGACCAGGACGCGGCTGGTGCCCAGGGCGGACAGTTCGAAGGTGCCGTCGGGGAAGCGGGCGGCCAGGGCGGGGTCGGCCAGGGCGGTGAGCACCGGTTCGGCGCCGTTCTCGCCGGTCTGCCGCACTGGTGCGTCGGCCCCGTCGGCGGCCAGCAGGGCGCGGGCGAGCGGGGAGGAGGGGCGGGCGGCGGACAGGGCGGCGGCGTCCAGTCCGACGAGTTGGGCGCCGGGGAAGGTGGTGCCGTCGTCCTGCGAGGTGAGTTCGCCGCTCGCGCCGGTGACGGTCACCTGGTGGCCGACGGTGGGGACGTGGGAGAGGTCCTCGGGCAGTCGGTCGCGCGGTCCGACCAGGGCGAGCGGTGCTCCGCCGGTGCGCCAGTCGGCGCTCTGGGCGCGGCTGTCGGTGACGGTGCGCGAGATCCCGGCGCCGAAGACGCCGTAGCCCATGGCCAGCGTCAGGACCAGCAGGGCGAGTGCGGCCGTGCCGGTGTGCCGGCCGGCCTGGGCGAGTGCCACCAGCGGGACCGGGCCGCGCGAGCGGCGCGCCCAGTGGGCGGCCCGGCGCAGCAGCGGGGGCAGCAGGCGGAGCAGGACGAGCGCCGCGACCAGGGCGAGCAGGACCGGGGTCAGGGCGAGCGGGAGGTCGAGGCCGGAGCCGGCGAGGGCGCCGCGGGTGCGCAGCGCGGTCAGTGCGCCCGCGGCCAGCAGCAGGGCCAGGGCTTCCAGGACGAGGCGGCGCGAGCGTGCCGGGGGCCGGGTGCGCGGGGCGGTGGTGAGCAGGGTGGCGGCCGGTGCGCACCAGACCAGCAGGGCGGCGACGGCCGCCGGCAGGGCGGATCCCAGGGCGGTGCCCTGGGGCGTGGTGGCGCGGGCGATCGCCCAGCCCGCGGCGGCGCCGGTGCCGACCGCGACCGCGGCCTCGGCCAGCAGGCGGCCGGCGATCCCGGCGGTCCCGGCGCCGCGGGAGAGCTGGAGGGCGATGGCGCCGGCCCGGCGGCGGGCGCCGAGCCGTGCGGTGGCGACGGCGGTGGCCACGACCACGGCGAGAAGTCCGACGAGCGCGAAGCCCTGGAGCTGTTGGGCGCGTCCGCGTTGGGCGGCGTAGGCGTCCAGTTCGGGCGTGAGCCGGTCGGTGACGGCGATCTTGGGCACGATCTGGCCGGCGAGTGTGCAGAGGCCGCCGGTTTCGTCCCCGCAGCGCTGGGCGGTGTCGGCGGCGCGCAGCCCGGCGAGGGCGGCGCGCAGTTCGGCGGTCCCCGTGGCGGTGGCGGCGGGCCCGGACCGGTCGGTGGCCACGGGCAGGTCCCAGGCCAGTTCGAGCGGTACGGTGCCGCGGCCCGCGACCTGTTCGATCCCTTCGGCGCTGGTGAGGAGTTGGCCGACCAGTTGCTGGCCGGTCTCGGCCGGGACGGTCCAGGGGGCGACGAGCATCGGGAACTGCTGCCAGAGGCGGTCGGCGCCGTGGTCGGTGCGGAAGACGCCGACCAGGAGCACCGGGGTGGACCAGCCGGTGCCGGCCAGGCCGAATCGCTGACCCGTCGTCAGGCCGAGGCGGTCCCTGGTGGCTTCGGAGACCGCGACCTCGACGGCGGGCGGCTGTCCGGGCGGGTCCGTCGGGTCGGGTGCGGGTTGCCGGGGTGCGCGGCCCTGGACGTACTCGACCGGGCCGTGGGCGTCGTCGGGCTGGGCGTGGACCAGGCTGAGCCCCGGGGGCCGGCCGTAGGGGGTGGGGACTCCGGGCCCTTGCGCCGCGGCGGAGGGGGCGCTCACGCGGCCCTTCGGTGTGCCGAGCGCGGCGGCCAGTCGCGGTCCGGCGGCGGCGCGCACCGCGTGGCCGGCCTGGTCGAGGTCGCGGTCGAGTGCGCCGGGGGCGATCCGGGGCCTGGACGGCAGCGGGACGGTGGTGGACGTGGCGGTGATCAGCGGGCCGGACAGCTGGGCGCGGGCGACCCGGTCCGCGAGCGCGCCGGCGGCGAGGCGGTCGAAGCGCGGCGGCCAGCTCAGCGGGATCGCCGTGAGCAGGACGGAGAGCAGCGCCAGCCCGGCCGCCACCGGCCAGGCGATCCGCGCCTCCCGTCGGATCAGGCGCAGTGTCAGCATGCGGGGCTCCCGCCGTCGAAGCGTCCGTTGCGGGGCGGGGTGCCGGGTGCGGTGCCGGGCCCGGGGGCGCGCCCGCTGCCGGGCGCGAGGCCGGGCCCCGTCCCGGGCCGCCGTCCTGGCGTCGGGCTCATCCGTCCTCCCCCGCGCGCAGGGCCCGGACCAGGTCGACCCTGGCCAGCAGCCGGGTGAGGACCAGGACCGTGAGGGCCAGCAGCAGGCCGCTGGCGAGCGTGGTGAGCGCGGCGGCCGGCCGGCCCGGGGCGGTGGCCAGGGCCGGGAAGACCGGGCCGGAGCTGTCGTCGAGCACGGTGAGCGGCAGCAGCAGGGCCGTCAGGAGCAGGCCCAGCAGGCCGCCGAGCAGCACCGGGGGCACCGTCACCGCCACCTGTTCGGCGCGCAGCATCGCCGTCAGTTCGCCGGTCCGTGCGCCCAGTGCGCGCAGTACGGCGAACTCCCGTTGCCGGGAGCGGGCCGCGCCGACCGCGTGCAGGGTCAGGGCGGTCACCGCGAAGAGCGGGGCGGTGGCCATGACCAGCAGCCAGGCGCAGCGCAGTCCGGCCCGGAACGGGTCGTCGGCCAGGTCGGCGGCGAGCCGCTGTGCGCTCTGGGCGCGGCCGAACGCGCTGTGGCCGTCGACGGCGGCCCAGGTGGCGGCGGGGTCGTCGCTGGCCAGCCACCAGTGGGTGTCGACGGGCGGCGGCGCGCCGGTGAGCGCGCGGTTGGCGGCGAGCGCGGGCAGGTCCAGCAGCAGGTGGCCCTGGCCGCGGCCGTAGCCGGGCAGGGCGTCGACCTCCCCGGTGATGCGGACCTTCTGGTCGCTGTCGCGGTCGCGGTCCCAGGTGAGCCGGATGGTGTCGCCGACCTTGGCGTTCACCGCGTCGAGCAGGGTGCGGTCGGCGATCGCGGACAGGACGGGCGGGGCGCTCCCGTCCGGGGTGCCGGTCGGGGTGCCGGTCGGGGGGCGCACGGCGAGGTACGTGTCCAGGGCGGCCGGGTCCAGGGCGTTCGCGGGGTTCTGGGAGCGCAGCACCGCGTGCAGGAGGCCGGGTCCGCGGCTGTGCCAGGTGCAGGCGGTGGCCCGGTCGTCCTGGGCGCCGCCGTCGAGCACCGAGGCGGGCCGGGCGTCCGGGGCCGGGTCGCCGGTGGGGCAGCCGAGTGCGGTGGGGCTGACGAAGGGCGCGCCGGAGCGGACCCAGGACCGGTCCGGTCCGAGGGCGAGGTCGGTTCGCCGGTCGCCGGTGACGGCGCTGATCCGTGGCAGGTCCAGCTCCAGGGTGGTGCGCCGGGCCAGCGGGCCGGGGAAGCGGACGCCGACGCGGGCGAGGGTCAGCGGGTAGCTGCGCCGGCCGCCGTCGGCCAGGTTCACGGTCAGCGGGTGGGGGCGGCCGTCGGCCGTCAGCGGGAGGGTCAGCTGCTCGGTCAGCCCGTCGGCGTCCTGGATCCACAGCAGCAGGCTCGGGCCCCGGTCCGGCGGTGCGGGGTCGGCGGTGGCCTGGACGGTCAGCTCCAGGGCGGTGGGCTCGCCGGGGATCGCGAGCCCCTGGGCGGGCGCGGCGGTCAGCGGGGCCAGCAGCGCCGGTGCCGGGCGGTCGGCCTGGTCGGGGCGCAGGGCCGGCAGGGTGCCGGAGGCCGCGGCGGCGGCGGTGTCGACGGCGACCGTCCGGACCACGGCGCTGCCCACGTAGGCCGACTGGTCGGCGACCGGGGTGAGGGCCGTGACGCCCGGCAGCGCGGCCAGCGCGCTGTGCCGCTGCGCCGCCGCGCCGGTCACCCCGGACAGCCGCAGGTCGGCGCCGACGGTGAAGGCGGCCCGGTCGCGGTCGCCGGCCGGCAGTGCGGCCAGGACCCCGGCGGCCAGGCCGGCGCAGGCCACGGCCAGGAGCGTGACCAGGACCGGGACCGCCTGGCGGCCGGCGTCGCGGCTCAGCCGCCAGGCGCCCAGTGGCGCGACCAGGCCGCGGGAGCGGGCGGCCGCCCGTTCCAGCAGCCGTCCGGCCGGCGGCAGCACCCGCAGCGCCAGCACCGCGCCGGCCACCGCCATCGCCGCCGGGGCGAGCACCAGGACCGGGTCGACCCCGGTGTCGAAGCCAGCACCCGCGCCGGGCACCACCACGCCCTGGTAGTGGCGCAGTTGGAGGAAGCCGAGGACCGCCACGGCGAGCAGCGCCAGGTCCGCTCCGGCCCGCTGCAGGCCCGGCCGAAGCGGGCGGCGCCGGCGCAGCGCCTGCCGGGCGTGCGGGTCCCAGGCCTGCCGGGCGAGCGGCAGCAGCAGGGCCGTGCCGTGCACCGCGAGCGCGAACCCGGCGGCCCACCAGGCGGTTCGGCCGTCGGCCGCGGTCAGGCCGTGCGCCCCGGCGCCGCGCAGGACGGCGGCGAGCAGCGGCTCGACCAGCAGCAGCCCGCAGGCCGCCGCCGGCACGGCGGCCACCGCCCACTCGCCGGCCGCCACCGCGAGCAGCCGCGCCAGGCCGGCTCCCCGGGAACGCTGGAGCGCCTGCTCGACGGCGACCGCGTCGGCCAGCCGACGGGCCGTCAGAACCAGGACCACCGAGGCGAGTACGGCGAGCAGGGCGAGCGGAACGGCGATCTCGGCCCTGGCGGCCAGGGCCGGCACCGCCTGGCCGTCGACCGCGGCGGGCAGCGCGCTGCGCACCCTGGTGTCGGCCAGGGGCGGGGCTGCGCCGCGGTAGACCGAGCGGGCGGTGTCGGAGCCGGCGAGGACGGCCACCCGGTCGCGCAGCGCGGCGAGTTCGGGCAGGCTCGACCGGCCGGTGTCGGGCAGGGCCAGCCACACGGCCTGGGTGCGGCTGCCGAACGTGGGCAGGGCCGTCAGCTGGGCGCCGTCGGCCAGCAGCAGGGCGCGGTCCGCGCCGTCGGCGCCGGCCAGGCCGTTCCAGAAGGCGTCGGCGGCCGGGTCGGGGCGGTAGACGCCGGTCACGGTGAGCGTGAGCGGGCCGCCGGTGGCGGGGTCCGGGACGACCGCGGTGCTGCCGCTCGCCAGGCCGAGGCGGTCGGCGACGGTCTCGGGGAGGGCGACGCGCAGGGCGTTCCCGGGGGCGTCGGCGGGGGCGTCGGCGGGGGCGGCGGAGGACGCGGTGGCGGTGGCGGCGTCCGGCCAACTGCCGCTGCTCAACCGGGCGTAGCGGCCCGGGTCGGGCAGTGCCACCGGGAGCCCGGGCAGCCCGGTTTCGGTGGCCTGCCGGCGCGCGGCGAGCGGCAGCGGCAGGTCCACGGCGATACCGGCCCGCAGCGCGGTCTCGGAGCGGAAGGGGACGCCGGCCATCGCCCGGACCAGTGCCGCGTGCACCGCCCGGTCGGCCGCGGGCAGGCCCTGCGCCGTCCAGCGCGCGGACACCTCCACCGAGCGGCCGGCGTCGGCGGCGAGGCGCTGGCGCACCCCGGCCGCGGCGGCCGACTGCGCCAGCCCGGCCACCGCGGCCAGCACCGCCGTCGCCACCAGGATGCTCACGGCCACGGCCGCCAGCACCGCACCGTGCCGCCCGATCCGGCGCCCGACCCCCGCCAGCACCATCCGCCACTCCCCTCGGCGCCCTCCGCTCGACTCCGGGGCGCACGTCACGGGACCACTTGCGGCCCAGAGCTGAGGTTCTATCACAACGAACCATCAGTGGTCTGTACCAATCAGGTCACGGTCCTTCCCGTACAACCCGAACCGCCCCCGCCGTGTCGAACTGCCGCGAGGAGGAGGAACGACGGGGCGGGGCGGCAGCCACGCCGCCGGACGCCGAGGAGTCCGTCAAGTGCGGGGCCGCGGGGGGGACCTGCCGGCCCGACAGGGTAAATCGCGTGAGAGAGGACGGAGTTGTCCGTGGGGGTGGAAGTGTCCATGGGGGTGGAAGTTTCCGTGGGGGTGGAAGTTTCCGTGGGAACGGAGAGCACGGCCGGGGGCGACGGTCCGTCGGCGGAGGAGCGTTTCGAGCACTGGCGGGACCTGGTCGGACGGACGCGGGTCTGCGACGCGACCAGCGCGCACGTCGACAGCTTCACGGCGCAGGTGCGTCGGGTCGAGCTGGGGCCGGTGGCGCTGCTGGGGACGTCGTTCCCGTCGGCGAGGTTCCGGCGGACCGAGCGCATGGTGCGCCAGTCGGACGAGGAGCTGTACCACCTGACGCTGCTGACGGCCGGCGGCCAGGCCCTGAGCCGCGCCGACGACCAGCGGGAGACGATCGGGGTCGGGGACCTGACGATCGTCGACAGCTCGCACCCGTACGACGTGCGGTGCTTCGGCGCCGGCGACCCCGGCCAGGAGCGGTTCGGGGCCGCCGGCGTGGGCGTCGACCTGCCCGCCTCGCTGCTGCCGGTGCCCCCGGACCGGCTGCGCGACCTGCTCGGGCGCGGGCTGTCCCGGCGGGAGGGGACGGGGGCGCTGCTGGCGGAGTTCCTCCTCGGCCTGGACGGCCGGGCCGCCGAGCTGACACCGGCGGAGGCGTGCCGCCTCGGGACGGTCGTGGTCGACCTGGTGGGGGCCTGGATCGCCGGGGAGCTCGACGCCGTGAACGCGCTTCCGCAGGACTCCCGGCAGCGGACCGTGGTGGAGAGCGTCCGGGCCTTCGTCCGGCACCACCTCCACGACCCCGGCCTGACCCCGCCGGTGGTCGCCGCCGCCCACCACATCTCCGTCAGCCACCTGCACCGGCTGTTCACCCGGCACTCCCAGGGCGAGACCCTCGCCGCGTTCATCCGCGGCCAGCGGCTGCGCAAGGCCCACCGCGACCTCGCCGACCCCGCCCTGCACGCCCTGTCGATCCAGGGCGTCGCCGCACGCTGCGGCATCCCCGGCGCCTGCGAGTTCAGCCGCGCGTTCAAGGCGGCGTACGGCCTCTCGCCCCGCGAGCACCGGCAGCGGGCGCTGTCGGCGGCGGCGCGGGAGTAGCCGCGGGGCGCGGGACGGGTGCCCGGCCCGCGGGCGGTGACCGCTGCCGGGCGGCACGGCACGGTCGCACGAACCCTCCCCGGACCCCCCCCAGTTTGGGGAAGGGTCGGGAACCAGGGACCCCGGATCCGACACCCCCATGGCCCCTACCCCCTCC
>NZ_JBHVJT010000098.1:23958-28242 GCF_042798815.1 Kitasatospora sp. NPDC057738
GGGGGATCATGGGCCGCGCACGTCGGCGGCCCTCGACGCGGACTGCCGGGATCCCCGCACGGCGGGAATCCCGGCAGTCCTCCAGGGCTCCCTGATGGCTGGGGGCGGCTTCTCGGCCTGCGGGCCACTCAGGGGCGAACGGTCCGGGCCGGTCAGGCCAGGGAAACCGACCCGCGGTAGAGCGAGGAACCCACGCTGGTGCAGTACGCGTAGCTCCAGGAGCCGCCACCGACCCGGCGCAGGTCTCCGTACACGGTCTGGCCGCTGTTGCACAGGGCGACGGCCCGGAAGTAGGTGGCGCCCTCGGAGCAGTACGCACCGAACGTGTTGCTGTCGCTCCAGGTGGAACAGGAAGTGTTCGTCGTGGTCGCCGACGCCGGCGTGGCGGCAGCGATTCCGAGCGTGAGCGAGGCCGCGGCGACGGCCGTTGCCGCGAATTTGCGCATCTTGAGCATCGAATTCCCCTCCCGGACAGGGCAGTCCGCTTTCGGGCGAAGGCGGCTGCGTCGTGAACGAGGCCAGAACGGCGCACTCCCCGGTGAACGGTTCCGCGCGGGCGAGCGGACGCGGTGCCAAGAGCCTGCGACGCTGTGCACAATCACGGACGGATTCCCCCGGGACGGCCCGGTCGGGGGCGCGCGGGTCAGCCTCACTACCTGTCCAGCCGACCGGGGCGTCATGCGCGAGGGGGCGCATTGCCCCCGATCGGGTGGTCCGGCCGTGCTTCGCGCGCCGGTGGCCCGGGCGGGGCCGGATAGTGGAGCGGTCGCCGAGGCACGGGCCCGGCGTCCCTTCGTCCGGGAAACCCGAGGTGTACCGCCATGCCCACGTCCGCAGCCACCGACCGTGTCGGGCTCGTGTTCTCACTGTTCGACGCCGACGGGAACGGTGTCCTCGAACCCGCCGACTTCGACCTGATGGGCAGCCGCGTCGTCGCGGCGCTCCCCCGGGCCGGCGAGGACGCCAAGAACCGGCTGCTCGACGCCCTGCGGCACTACTGGCACACGCTGGTGACCGAGCTGGACACCGACGGCGACGGGCGGATCAGCCCCGAGGAGTTCACCGCCGTGGTGCTGGACCCGCAGCGCTTCGACGCCACCATCGACGAGTTCGCCCGCGCGCTGTCCACGCTGGGCGACCCGGACGGCGACGGCCTGGTCACCCGCCCGGACTTCCTCGCCCTGATGACCGCGATCGGGTTCGACGACCGGAACACCACGGCGCTGTTCGACGCGTTCGGCCCGGTGGACGGCGACCGCGTCCCGGTCGCGGTCTGGGCGGAGGGCATCCGCGACTACTACCGCCCCGAGAAGACCGGTATCCCCGGCGACCACCTGGTTCCCGGGGCGGCCCGGTGACCCCGGTCGTCCACCAGGGCGCCGGCCCGGTGCCGGCGCCCGCCGCCGGG
This sequence comes from Kitasatospora sp. NPDC057738, assembly GCF_042798815.1. NCBI lineage: Bacteria > Bacillati > Actinomycetota > Actinomycetes > Kitasatosporales > Streptomycetaceae > Kitasatospora > Kitasatospora sp. NPDC057738. The sequence goes on from NZ_JBHVJT010000098.1 coordinate 25,367, forward strand.
CGGCCCGCGGTCGGGCTGGCGGTGGGCCGGGGCACCGGCCCGGAGCTCGCCGCCGTCTTCGAACGCGTCCTGCGGGTGCTCACCGCCGACCACCCGACGGGGGTGCGGATCGTGCGCTCCCCGCGCCTGTACCACTCCTACGTCTCGCTGCGCGCGCACGGCGGCCCCGCCGACGTCCAGGAGCTGACCGGGCAGGACGCGGAGCACTACGAGCGGTTCTGCCGCGACCTGGCCGCCGGCGGCACCACCGCGGTCTTCCGCACCGCGATCAACGCCCAGTCCCTGTACCTGGTGCGCCGTCGCCTGTGCGCCGTCAAGGTGGACCTGTTACGGGCCGGAGAAACGTCCCTGCTGCTCGTCCGCGACCAGGCCCAGGGCTTCTACACCGGGGAGAACCTGCACACCCCGGGAGCGGTCACCCGCACCCTGTCCTTCAGCCGGGAGACCACCGGGACCGTCGTGCGCCACGCCCTGGAGCGGGCCCGGCGCGAATGGCCCGACGGGCGGATCGACCGCATCGTCATGGCCTACAAGTTCCACCTCCTGGACGGCGCGTTCGACACCTGGGTCGCCGGGATCGCCGAGCGGTTGGGCGTACGGATCGAGGTGTTCCAGCCCGACACCGTCAACCGCAACCTGATCACCCACGGCCTGCCGGAGCGCACGCTGCTGATCGCCGGGAACGAGTGGGCGGACATCATGCACGTGGTCCTGCTGGACCGCTTCGGCGCCCAGCGGCAGGAGAACCGCTGCACGGAGAACGTCTGCCTCGACCCCGGCGCGGCCGGGCTGGTCGAGTACCAGACCGTGCACGGCTCCGCCGACGACCTGGCCGGGCGCGACCTGGTCAACCCGGTGGCCACGGTCCGCGCCGCCGCCCTGGTCGCCGAGCGGCACGCCGGCGTCCCCGGCGCCGTCCGGGCGGTCGAGGCCGCCCTCACCGCCCTGGACGACAAGGACGTGCGCACCCCGGACCTCGGCGGCCGGCACTCCACCACCGCGGTGGTCGACGCGCTGGTCGACGTCCTCGACCCGCCCGGTGCCGCCGCGGGTTCCACGGCCCTGGTGGGCGAGCCGTGACCGGCCCGGCGGGAACCGCCCTGGTGGTGGTGGACCTGCAGAACGACTTCTGCGCCGGGCCGGTGGCCCGGGCCCGTTTCGGCGGCGACGGCGCCGTCCTGGAGGCCGTGGTCGCCAACAGCGTCCGGGCGGTGGACCGGGCCCGGCGCGCGGGCGTGGAGGTGGTGTTCGTCCGCTTCCTCGGCGACACCGTCCACCAGGGCGCGGCCTGGCGCGCGCGGGACCGGCGCCTCGGCAAGGAGCCGAAGTGCCTGGAGGGCACCTGGGGGGCGGAGTTCCACGGGGTGGCCCCGGCGCCGGGCGAACGGGTCTTCACCAAACGGGCCCGTTTCGACGCCTTCCTCGGCGAGGGCCCGGGCGAGGACCTGGAGGAGCACCTGCGCGCGGGCGGCACCGGGCACCTCGTGCTCGCCGGGCTCTACGCCGACGTCTGCGTGGACTCCACCGCCCGCACCGCCTTCCAGAAGGGCTTCCACCTCACCGTCCTGACGGACTGCACCACCTCCCTGCACCTGCCCTGCGACGACGTCCTGCGGTTCATGCGCGTCCTGTACGGCGCCCGCACCACCACCGGAGACGACCCCGCGGCCTGGACGGCGCCCGCGCACGAGGAGGAACCGTGCACGCCGTAGCCGCGCAGGCCGTGGCCGGGCACGCCGAAGCCGGGCGGGCCGGCGCCACCACCGCGGCCCCGGCCCGCGGCGTGGCCTCCGGGGTGGGCCGTACCGCCCTGCTGGTGGCGGCCGCCCGCGCCGTCGAGACCCACCGCCCCGACGCCCTGGCCCGCGACCCGCTCGCCGAGCTCTTCGTCCGCGCCGCCCCCGCCTCGGCGCACTGGCCGCTGCGCCCCGAGCAGGTCCCCGGCGGGGACGCCGACCCGCTGTGGGGGCGCCTCGGGCGCTACTTCGGGCTGCGCACCCGGGTCCTGGACGACCACCTGCTGGCCGCCGTACGGGGCGGCGCCCGCCAGATCGTCCTGCTGGGCGCGGGCCTGGACTCCCGGGCCTACCGGCTCGACTGGCCGCCCGGCTGCGTCCTCCACGAGATCGACACCGACGAGGTGCTGGCCTTCAAACGGACCGTCCTCGACGCGGCCGGCGCGGTTCCCGCCGCCGAGCGCCGCCCCCTGGCCGCCGACCTGCGCGCCGACTGGGCCGGGCCGCTGCTGGCGGGCGGCTTCGACCCGGCGGCGCCGACCGCGTGGCTCGCCGAGGGGCTGCTGCTCTACCTCCCCGCCGAGGCCGAGCGGCGCCTGATGGCCACCGTGCACCGGCTCAGCGCGCCCGGCAGCACCCTCGCCTACGAGCTCAAGGACGTGGCCGCCGAGCCGCCGGCCGTGCGCACGTCCCCCGTGTACGTCGCGGCCCGGCAGCGGCTCGGCATCGACCTGCGCGCCCTCTTCGACGCCGACCCCCGCCCCGACTCCGCCGCCCGACTCGCCCGCCGGGGCTGGACGGTGACCGTGCGCAGCCCGTACGACTTCACCGCCGTGCACGGCCGCGGCCCGCTGCCGGAGCCGAACGACGCGCTGGCGGCCAACCGCTGGGTCTTCGCCGCCCGCCCGGGGCCGTCGGGAGGCGGGGAGGCCCCGGGCGCCGGTCCGCGCCGGCGGCCGCCCGTTCCGGGGCCCCGGTAGGGGCGGGCCTTCGAACGCCGTCGCCGGCCGGTGCGGGCCCGCCGCCGGGGGTGGCCGCTGCCGGCCGCGGCCGAAGTAGCCGGCGACACGCGCCCACCCCCTTCCCCACAGACCTACCGCCCTCGGCGCCTGGGTCCCTGTACCGGCCGGGGTCCGTAGG
>NZ_JBHVJT010000098.1:28252-34354 GCF_042798815.1 Kitasatospora sp. NPDC057738
TCCCCCCCGGTGACCCCCTTTCCGTGCCCCCCGGTGGAGTTGCCCTTCTGAACCCCGCCCCCGCCCGTTGGGGCCCCCCCGCCTCGCACCGCCCGGGCCCGCACGGGAGAATGGGCCGGGTGACCAGCACTCAGCCGCTCCCCCGGGGCCTCACCGCCCTGATCCCCGTCGCCCCCGCACCGGCCACGCCCGGTGAGCGGGCGGCCTCCCAGCTCCTCCATCTGCGCAGCGTGGAGGTGCCCCTGCCGCTCCTGGTGGCCGCCGCGGAGCTGATCGCCCCGCAGCTGGAGAGCGAGGACCCGGTCACCCGCGAGGCCGCCGAGGCCGTCCAGGCCCGCCTGCGGGCCGTCATCGCGCAGGCCGCGCTCGGGCGGTAGCGGGCGGCCCCGTCCCCGGCGCGCCGCGGGCCGGATTTCCCGCGCGGGTGAATTCCGCGGCGTTTTCCGTGCACCCCGCCGTTCGGCGGGGGCACCCCCGCCGTCGGACGGAATTGTTCAAGGTGTTTCACAAAAGGGAAATTGACGCCCCCATCGCGAAAACGGCCTGACCCGGCGCAATGTCGATCATGAACCACCGCCATCGGCGGATTCCCCTGAAAACCCCTCAGCAATTCCGCCGGCCGCCGATTTCGCGGAATCAAATTGATCGCTATACGATCCATCGGGAATCGGATCCTGATCCCCCGCCGGAACGGCAACCCCACAGCCGCCGGCGCCCCGGGCAGGAGAGCACTCCGCCCCCCTCCGCAAGAACGCACCCCAGGTGGCCATGCATCCCCACACCGCCCACATCGACGGGTTCCACTACGGCTGGATCAACCCGCTCCTGTCCTACCTCATCGCCTGCACCGGCGCGGCGCTCGGACTGCGCTGCACCGTACGGGCCCTGACCCTGCCGCCGGCCCGCCGCCTGGGGTGGCTGCTGCTGTCCGCGGTCGAACTCGGCTGCGGCATCTGGACCATGCACTTCATGGCGATGATGGGCTTCGCCGTCACCGGCTCGACCGTCGTCTACCGCGTCCCCGAGACCCTCGGCAGCCTGCTGCTGGCCGTCGTGGTCGTCGGCGCCGGCGTCCTGTACGTCGGCTACCGCCGCAGGACGACGGCGTCCCTGCTGATCGGCGGCACCGTCACCGGCTGCGGTGTCGCGGCCATGCACTACCTCGGCATGTCCGCCATGCAGGTCGAGGGCGAGGTCTCCTACGACCCCGTGCTGGTGGCCGTCTCCATCGCCATCGCCGTGGCCGCCGCCACCGCGGCGCTGTGGATGACCCTCAACATCACCGGCTTCGCGGCCTCGCTGGCCGCCTCCCTCGTCGCCGGGGTCGCGGTCACCGCCATGCACTACACCGGGATGGCCGCCGTCTCCGTCCGACTGGACGAGCGGTTCCGGGCCGACGGCCTGCCCGCCTCCCAGTTCGTCGTGCCGCTGGCCGTCGCCATCACGGCCGTCATCGCGATCGGCGGGTTCGTCCTCACCCTCTCCCCGCCGGAACCGGTCGACACCCCGGCCCGGGAGCCGCTGCGCGTCAAGCTCTTCGACCGCAGCACCTGACCACCGCAGCAACCGACCGCCGCGCCGTGGGCACGGCGCGCCGACGCGCCCCGGGGGCGGCCCACTGTCCGGGCCGCCCCCGGGGCTTCGGTGCGCACCGCGGCATCCCGGGGCCCTCTCCCCGGGACCCCTCCGGCATCCGTCGGCGCGCACGGCCGCGCCGAGGTCCGTCCCCCTCGACGGGCCGCGGCGCAGCGGCTTCACGGGGTGTCAGCGCGAGCCGGTCACACCTGCTGCCAGAGCGCGGGGACGTTCGGCGGCTCCCAGCCGACCAGGGCGGTGTGGCCCTGGAGGCAGCGGTAGCCGACGCCGTTGTAGGTCACGACGTCGCCCGCCTGATAGGTGGTGCCGGCGGTCCAGGTGCCGCCGGGGTTGGGCGAGTCCTTGCCCACCGTCAGGCTGTACTGGGCGGTGTGGGTGGTGGTGCCGGCGGTGCCGGTGACGGTGATCTGGTAGGTCCCGTTCGCCGCGCTCGCGGAGGCGTTCAGGGTGAGGGTGGCGGAGGAGCCGGCCTGGACCGAGGAGGGGTTGAAGCTCGCGGTGACGCCGGACGGCAGGCCGGAGGCGGTCAGGGCGACGGTCTGGGCGGTGCCGGAGGTCACCGCGGTGCTCACCGTGGCCGTGGTGGAGGCGCCGGGCTGGACGGAGCCGGAGGCCGGGCCGAGGGAGAGCGAGAAGTCGTTGCTGCCGTTGTTGGTGCAGGTGGGGTCGCCGGTCTGGGCGGGGACGCTGACGGCGTCCCAGGCGGTCTTGGCGCGGTTGAAGAAGGTGCAGGTCGGGTCGAGGTTCTTGGCGGCGGTCAGGGTGGCGGTGCGGTAGCGCTTGTAGGTCATGCCGCTGGTCTTGAGGAGCATGCCGCCGTAGAAGACCCGGCCGGCGTCCTTGATGCCGATGCCGGTGACGGAGGAGTTGTTGCAGGTGGGGCTGGTGGGCTTGCCGCCGCCGGGGTTGGAGCCCTCGGCGAGCAGGTAGAACCAGTGGTTCAGCGGGCCGGCCGCCGCGTGCTCCTCGGTGTTCGGGATGGACGCCGAGTAGCAGTTGGGGTTGTTGCTCACCAGCGAGGGGTTGTACATGTTGCGGATCGGGCCGCTGCCGACCAGGTTGATCATCTCGCCGACGGTGTAGTCGGGGGTGTCGTAGGGGGCGGGTTCGTTGGCGTAGGCCTCGGTGAGGGCGCCCATGATGTCGCCGGTGGCCTCGCCCAGGCCGGACTCGTTGTTGGCGCCGCCGGGGGTGTACTGGTCGATGCCGTGGCCGAACTCGTGGCCGACGACGTCGATGGAGGCGATCCACTTGTTGGCCTGGCTGTGGCCGATGGATATGGTGCTGCCGTCCCAGTAGGCGTTGACGTCACTGAGGCCGACCTTGACGGGCCAGCTGCCGCCGTTGCCGTTGTGGCCGTTGCGCCCCAGCCAGTCGCGGAGCATGTCCCATTCCTTCTGGGCCGCGAACATCGCGTCGCCGCAGCCGGTCTCCTTGCTGGAGGCGCTGCCGGTGCCCCAGGAGTCGCTCGACTTGGAGAAGACCTGGCCGGTGCCGTAGTCGGCGCAGGACAGGCCGGGGCGGTTCGGGTCGCGCAGCGTGTAGGAGCCGCCGGAGGCCGTGGTGGCGATCGTCGGCGAGGGGCCGTTCCACTCGCTGTTCAGGGTGCCCGCGTGGACGTCGTCGTAGCTGTCGAGCACCTCGCCGGTGGTGGCGTCGACGAACACGTGCAGGCGGCTGGGGGCCGGGCCCTTGTGGCCGGCGAGGACGGTCTCCCAGGCCAGGCGGCTGGTGCCGTCCTTGACCCGCACCACCAGGCGGCGGGACTCGACGGTGTCGACGGAGGCCGCCTTGCTGCGGGCGGTCCGCTCCGCCTGTTCCGCACTGATCCGGGCGATGGTGGAGGTGCCGACGGGGCCGGTGGCGGCGGACTGCAGGGCGCGGACCGTGCCCCGGGAGTCGGCGAGGACGACGGCGTCGCCGCCGACCACGGGCAGCCCGCGGTAGCTGCGCTCGTAGGCGACGGAGTAGAGGCCGTCCACCCAGGGGGTGACGGCCTTGCGCTCGTAGGTCTCGTCGCTGCCCTTGGCCAGCGCGTCCAGACCGGCCGTCACGGCGGCGTCGGCGGCGCTCACCGCGGCGGCCAGCCCGCTGGGCGGGGCCGGGGTGGTGTCGGGTGCGGCGGTGGCCGGCCCCGCGGTGGCGGCGATCATGCCGGCCAGCACGGTCAGGGCGGTCGCCGCGGTCAGCAACCTTCCTGCGGAAATCCTGCGTTGCATCGGGGCTCCTCGCGTGTGGGGGTCCTCGACCGCGGACGGCAGGCTGGGGAGGCGTCGCGGGGCCGCCTCTGGAGGGGACGGCCGTGCGGGCCGTCCGCGCTCGGGTGCCCGAACCCTCACACGGCGTCATGGCCGGGTCAATGGCTGGTGCGCGTGAGGCGCCGGGTTGGCAAATTCCGTCAAGCCCGCAGGGGCGGGCCTGCGTCAAGCTGGGCTTTTCCCGAGGTGGTTGAGACCACGTCAGGGGTGACGGAGAGCGATCGGACGGGCGGTGGCGGGACCGGCCGTCAGGGCCGGGCGGGTGCCGGGTCCTGGACGCGCCCCTGCAGGGCCTTGGACAGTTCGGCGACGCAGGAGGCGAGTTGTCCGGTCGTCAGCTGCCCCGGGTCGCCGCCGCACCCGGCCGCCGGTGCGGCCGGCGTCGGGGCCGGAGTCGGGGCCGGTGTCGGGCGTCCGCCGGGCGCGGTGATGTCGCCGCTCAGCGACACCAGGTTGGGGGTCACCGTGGCGTCGCCCGACAGGTCGATGTAGTCCTGGGTCTGCCCGTTGAAGTCCACGAAGCCGCGCCACATGTCCCGGCCGAACGGGACGATCTCCTGCAGCGCGCCGCCCTGCCCGGCGCTGATGGTGATCGAGGTCTGCTGCGCCATGTACGACACCATCCGGCTGGCCAGCACGTCCAGGTTCACCGACGGGCTGTCGTCGCCGCGCACGTACACGTGCAGGTCGTTGAGGCCGCCGCCGACCCGGTCGGCCTGCAGGACGGCGAAGGCCACCACCAGTTGCGAGGAGCTCTCCCGCGGCACCAGCGGCGTCACGTAGTACAGGTGGCCGTCCGCCCTGGAGCGCAGCAGGAACTCGCCCGGGTTGACGGCGTTGGTCGACGCCGAGGTGTGCGCGTAGCCGAAGCCGCGGTCGTCCTTCGCGCCGCGGCCGCCGAGCCACTGGATCTCGTGGATCTGCGAGCGGACCACCGAGGCCGGGTAGACGGCCCCCGGCAGTTCGCCCGGGGCCACGTCCGCCCGGTACGTCATGTTCGGGCGGCCGTCGGGCGAGCCGCGCAGCACCAGCACCCCGGCGGGTTCCAGGACGGTGCGCTGGTGCCAGCCGGTCTGCCGGGCCACCGAGATCACCACCACCGGCTGGGCGGTGCGGGGGTCGGCGCCGTCGCAGTAGCCCCAGATGTCCTGGTCGCTGTGGACGAGGTCCGGGAAGCGCTCGGCGAGCAGGTTGCGCAGGCTGACGGCCCCGGTGCCGGCGAAGGCCCGGCCGAAGGCGTGCTCGCCCCGGAAGGCGCAGGTGGTGACGGAGTTGGAGCGGCCGTCCCAGACGGCGACGCCCTCCATCGGCTGCTCGCCGGAGCCGTCCAGGACGGCCGTCCACACGCCGCCGCCCGGCGAGGCGTCGGGCAGGTAGTGCAGGCTGTGGCCCATCAGGTGGACCCCGGAGGTCAGGCCGGCACTGTCGGTGAGCGCCTTGGTGGCCGCCGCGTAGGAGGCGGTGCGGGCCTCGAAGTCGAAGTCCGGCATCGGCGCGGTCTTCACGCAGGCCGGCACGTCCGCGGTGCCGACCAGGTCGCAGCGGGTGCCGTCGCCGGCGCGGGTGTGCTCGGTCACCGGCAGGACCGAGCGCGGTGTGCCGGCCCCGCCGGCGGGGACGTCGAGCACGGTGGCCGCCGCGTAGAAGCGGCCCTCGTCCTTGTCGTCGTCCCACAGTCCGGTGCCCGTGCGCACCAGCGAGCCGGCCACCGCCAGCAGCACCGCCGCCAGTGCCAGGCGCACCCGCCACCCGCCGTAGCCGGCCCCGGACTCCTGCGCGACGTACGCGACCACGCCCACCGTGCCGCACAGCCCGATCGCGACCCAGAGCCAGAACAGCGGCGCCGCGTCCAGCACGCCGCCGTGCGGGAGGAACTCCCGCTCGATCAGCAGCAGGTAGCTCTGGTCCTGCTGCCCGAACCCGCCGAACACGGTGTGCTTGACCAGCCGTACCAGCAGCGCGACCAGCGGCATCCACAGCCACCAGACGACCAGCGCCGTCAGCCCGCGCCGCACCACGCCCCGCCGGACATCACTCTTCGTCACACGCCACCCCTGTCCCCGCCCCGGCCGCCCGCTGCCCCGCGCGCCGGTCCGCGACCTGACGGCGGGCGTCCGATGGTACGCGCCGCACCGCCCCGGCCGCCGGGATATCGCACGGCCAACCATGGGCCCGCCCAAGGGGTTTGCCGTCCGGCGGCCTCTCCCGGGCCGCGCTCCCGGCGGCCCGGGCGCCGCCTGCGGGGGCC
>NZ_JBHVJT010000099.1:0-34229 GCF_042798815.1 Kitasatospora sp. NPDC057738
GCAGGGGGGACCCTGTGGGAGAGTAGGACGCCGCCGAACAATTATTCAGAAGAACCCCCATCCGGGATCCGGATGGGGGTTCTTCGCGTTTCCGGAAGTCTCCGGAAGTCTCCGGAACTCAGTTTCCGGGGAATCAGTTGCTCCGGCGGGACAGCCAGCTTCGTCGGCGCGGTGCCGCCACCGTGCCGACGGGCGGCAGGTGGAGGGTGGCCACGGCGCTGCGGATCAGGATGCGGACCCCCTCGGCGGCCGTCTCGGCCGACATCGAGGCGCTCTGCTCCCGGCCGGAGGCCTGGCTCGGCAGGTACGGAAGGCGCGCGAACCCGCCGCGCAGCTCCGGGCGTTCGGTGGCGATCAGGTGCGCCAGCCCGTAGAAGACGTGGTTGCAGAGGTGGGTGCCGGCGGTGTGCGAGACGGTGGCCGGGATCCCGGCCTGCTGGACCGCCTCCACGCAGGCCTTCACCGGCAGGGAGGAGAAGTACGCGGCCGGGCCGTCCGGCACGACCGGCTGGTCGAGCGGCTGGTGGCCCTTGCGGTCGGCTGTCCGGACGGCGTCGTCGAGGTTGATCGCCACCCGCTCGACCGTGAGGTCCGGCCGGTTGCCGCCCTGGCCGGTGGCGATGACCAGGTCCGGCTCGAATCGGGCCACCGCCCGGCGCAGTTCGGCGATCGAGTCGCCGAACGCCCAGGGCAGCCCGGCGAACTCCAGGGCCACCCCGGCCGGCGGACCGGCGGCGACCAGTCGGCCCGCCTCCAGGGACGAGTTCAGGGGATCGCGGCCGAACGGTTCGAAGGCGGTCAGCAGGACGCGGATGATGGCGGACCTCCGAGCGTGCGGGAACGTACGGACCCGATTTGTGCCGTTCGAGCGTAGGGCCGTCCCGAATGTCCCGGCAAGCCCCGTCGCTTTCCGGTGGACACGATGACCTGATTCCTCGTCGTGACCTGACCTCTCGTGACCTGAATTCCCGTCATGTGCGGCGCAGTGCGCCGTCCGCGCGGAGGGAGGTGAGGGTGGGGTAGCCGTCGACGGCCATCAGGAGGTCGGCCTCGGCGAGCAGGGAGCGCAGTACGTGGACGATGCCGTCGGTGCCCTCCAGGGCCAGGCCGTAGGCGTACGGGCGGCCGACGCCGACGGCGGTGGCGCCGAGGGCGAGGGCCTTGACGACGTCGGTGCCCGAGCGGACGCCGGAGTCGAAGAGGACGGGCAGGCCGTCGGCGGCTTCGACGACGCCGGGGAGGGCGTCGAGGGCGGCGAGTCCGCCGTTGGCCTGGCGGCCGCCGTGGTTGGAGCAGTAGACGCCGTCGACGCCGCCGTCCCTGGCGCGGCGGACGTCCTCGGGGTGGCAGATGCCCTTGAGGAGGATCGGCAGGTCGGTGAGCGAGCGCAGCCAGGGCAGGTCGTCCCAGGTCAGGGGGTTGCCGAAGACGCCGGCCCACTCCAGGACGGCCGCCTGCGGGTCCTCCTCCGGGGCCTTGGCGAGGCGGGCGCGGAACACCGGGTCGGAGGTGTAGTTGGCCAGGCAGTGGCCGCGCAGCTGGGGGAAGTTGGCGGTCGCCAGGTCGCGCGGGCGCCAGCCGGTGACCCAGGTGTCCAGGGTGACGACGATGCCCCGGTAGCCGGCGGTCTGCGCCCGGTGCACCAGGCTCTCGGCGAGCGCCCGGTCGGTGGGGGTGTAGAGCTGGAAGAAGCCGGGAGTGTCGCCGAACTCGGCGGCCACCCGCTCCAGCGGGTCGACGGTCAGGGTGGAGGCGACCATCGGCACACCGGTCCGGGCGGCCGCCCGGGCGGTGGCCAGGTCCCCGTGACCGTCCTGGGCGCACAGGCCGATCACCCCGATCGGAGCCATGAACAGCGGGGTCGGCAGCCGCATCCCGAACAGGTCCACCGAGAGGTCCCGTGCACGCGCGCCGACCATCATCCGCGGCACCAGGCCCCACCGGCCGAAGGCGGCGACGTTCGCCCGCTGGGTGGACTCGTCGCCGGCCCCGCCCGCCACGTAGGAGAGCACGGAGGGCGCCAGCGCGGTGCTCGCCCGCGCCTCCAGTTCGGCGAAGGCCATCGGCATCGTCGGCAGCACGCCGCCGAGCCCGCGCAGATAGATCTCGTTCTGGTAGTCGCCGAACCGCCCCTGGAACGCCGGATCCATCCGCTGGCTGTCCATCCGTCGGCCGTCCTCTCGTCCTCGGCCACCCGGGACCGTCCCGGCCGGCGGTGCCGTCCGCGGCTCCGTCGTACGGACGGACGGGCTGACGGCACCCCGGCATTCTCACCGCGGACGGAGCGGACGGCCAGGGTCCGGCCGGGGGTGTGTCACCGCGTCGGCCGTCTCACGGCGTCGGCTCGGGACGGACCCGGTGGCCGTGCCGCCACACGGCGGCCGCGGCGAGCAGGGCGACCGTCCCGCCGAGCAGCATGACCGTGCCGGGGGAGGAGTGGTCCACCGCCAGGCCGCCGGCCAGCGCGCCGATCGAGAAGGCGGCCTGGAACGCCGAGGTGAAGACCACACCGGCACCCTCCGGGGCGTGCGGGGCCGCGGCGAGGAACCAGCTGAGCGCGCAGACCGGGACGGCCCCGTAGGCGGTGCCCCAGAGCGCCAGCAGGACGGCGGCGCCCGGACCGCCGGTGCCCAGCAGCGGCAGCAGCAGCGCCGCGGCGGCGAGCAGGACGGCCGCCGTGCCGAACACCGGACGCAGTGCCCCGGCCGCCCGGCCCCCGGCCAGGAGGTTGCCGAGCAGTCCGGCGGCGCCGTAGAGGAGCAGCAGGGCGGTGATCAGGCCGGGGCCGGCGTGGGTGGTGTCGGCGAGGAAGGGGGTGACGTAGGTGTAGCTGCCGAAGTGGGCCGGCACGATCAGGAAGGTCACCAGGATGCCGGTCCGGGTGCCCCGGCCGGCCAGCAGACCGCGCAGCACTCCCAGCCCGGTGACGGTCAGCGGGGGCAGCGGCGGCAGCGACCGCAGGAGGGCGGCCAGGGCGAGCAGGGTCAGCGCGGCCATCGCGAGGAAGGCCGTCCGCCAGCCGGCCAGGGAGGCGAGGAACACCCCCGCCGGGACGCCGAGCACCGAGCCGAGCGGGACGGCGGAGAAGATCACCGTGTTGGCCCTGGCCCGCCGGTGCTCCGGGACGAGGCGCGGGGCGAGCCCGGAACCGATCGACCAGAACGCCCCGATGACCAGGCCGAGGACGATCCGGGCGGTCATTACCGCCCAGTAGGCGGGGGCGAGCGCGCTGAGCAGGTCCGCCAGGGTCAGCACCAGCAGCAGCGCGCAGAGCATGGTCCGCCGGTCCGCGCGCCGGGTCAGGACGGTCACCAGGGGCGCGGCCACCGCGGCGACGATGCCCGGCAGGGTCATCATCAGCCCGGCCGTGCCGTCGGAGATCCGGAAGGTGGTGCCGATCGGCGTCAGCAGGCCGATCGGGAGGATCTCGGTGGTGACGATGGAGAACACGCCGGTCGTCACGGCGAGGACGGCGAGGGTGCCGCCGTCCCGGGGGCGCGGGCCCGGGGCGGTCGGGCCCGGGGTGGTCGGGGCTGGATGGAGGGTGGTGCCGGTCGGCATGCCGGAGGTCCCGTCGCTGGGTGGTGGGTTCGTGAACCGAAGTCCAGCAGTACGAAGGGGGGTTGGGCTGGCGTGAATCCGACGTCAACGCTTCCTTGCCGGGTCCGCGGCCCGGCCTTCCCCGGCGGCCGGGGGTTCCTCGGCGGGGCGGCCTTCCTCGGCGAGATGGCGGCCTTCGGCAGGAATGGGGCCTTCGGCGAGGCGGCGCTGCTTGGCGCGATGGGCGAGCACGCCGAGGATGCGCTGCCAGGTCGGCGAGGCCTCGGCGAGCCGGGAGAAGATCACCGCCTGCTTGCCGGGCCGGCTGCTGTCCCGCCCGTGGGCGGCCTCCCAGGCGTCCAGGTCGTCGATCAGCCGGTCCACACGGGGGTCGTCCGGTTCCCAGTCGAGCGACTGGTCGCAGAGCAGGAACAGCCGCATCGTCTCGGCGTCGCCGAAGCTGGCGTTCTTCTCCCGGATACCCCGGCGCATGGCCTCCGGCTCCAGGGCCTGGTGCAGGATCCAGGTGTCCCGTTCGAGCAGCACCGACCGCTCGCTGACCCCGAGCGCGCGCATCCGGTCCAGGATGGCGACCACCTCGGGCGGCAGCGCGAGCCGCTCGCCGCTCGCCAGGTCGGCGATCCGGCGGCGGTGCTCGGCGAGTTGGTCGATCCGGTGCCGCAGTTCGGCGTCGAGGTCGGTGATGGCGGCGGCGAACTCCTCCGGCTGCGCGTGCAGCAGCGCGTCGATCCGGGCCAGCGGCACCCCGGCGTCGGCGAGCGTCCTGATCCGGATGAGGTCCACGGCGGCCTGGGCGCTGTACCGGCGGTAGCCGGAGCGGTCGCGCTCGGGCTCGGGCAGCAGCCCGACCTGGTGGTAGTGGCGGACGGTGCGCACGGTCACGCCCGCGGTCGCGGCGAGTTGACCGATCGTCAGCACCGTCCGGCTCCGGTTCCGTTGAGGATTCGTGGCTGTGGCTGTGGCTGTGGCTGTGGCTGTGGCTGTGCGTGGCCGTGGCCGTGGCCGAAGTCTAGGCGCGGCCCGCCCGGTCCACGACATCGCGGATCGCCCGGACCACGACATCGGTCCGCTCGAAGACGAACTGGCTGTGGCCGGTGTCGGCGAGGAGGCGCTGCTCGCCGTTCGAGACCCTGGCCACCATGTCCGCGTACAGCCGCGTCTTGCCGTCGTGCATCGCCTGGAGGAGCTCCTCCGACATCAGCGCCTGCTGGCCGGGGTCGACGCCCAGCGGGGTGAGCGCGATCAGCGGGACGTCGGGGAGGTCCGCCCCGGCCCGCAGTTCGACGGCCAGTTCGGGCATCGAGGCGCGTTCGGCGATGCCGGCGTGGATCCAGCGCTCGCTCACGTGGTACTCGGTCACCGCGTCGCGGACGTCCGCCGGGTAGTCCACGAGCAGTTCCTCGCACAGCTGCCGGATGGCGGGGAGCGCCTGCCGCAGCTGCTCCTCGGTGGGCGACAGGCGCCGGGTGGCGGCCAGGCTCGCCTCGGCGGGCATGTAGTCGTCCCAGTCCCGGTGAAAGGCGTCCAGCCAGACCAGTCCGGCCACGTCCTGCGGGTACCGCTGGGCGAACCCGTGGGCGTACGCGCCGCCGAGCGAGTGCGCGACCAGGACGTACGGGCCGGGCACGGCCTGGGCGCGCAGCAGTTCGCGCAGTTCGGCCGCGACCTCGGCGGCGGTGCGGGGCAGCGCGGCCTCGTCGCTGAAGCCGGTGCCGCCGCGGTCGTACACCACGGCGGTGGTGAACTGCGCGACGCCCTGCTGGACACCGAAGTAGTCCAGGCCGATGGCGCTGGCGCCGGGCAGGAGGACGACGGCGGGCCCGCCCGTGCCCTGGCGGTGCAGGTAGAGGCGGCGGCCGTCGACCTCCTGGAAACCGCCGACCGGGGGGTGGAGCGGGGCGGTGGAAGTGCTCTCGTTCGTCATGCGGCAAGCCTCCAACCCTGACGTAGCGTCAAGGTCAAGCGTTCGTCGCGGGGAGTCTGTCGGGTGCTCGGGTGGGCAGGTTCTCGGGTGCTCGGCTGGGCAGGTGCTCAGGGGTCTCGCCTGCTTGAGCGCCGGGGCCGATGGTCGTGGTGAAGCGGTTGCGGTACTCGGTGGGCGTGGTGCCCAGCCGGCGGGCGAAGGCGCGGCGCAGGGTCTCGTCGCTGCCCAGGCCGCTGAGCCGGGCGGCGGCGGTGATGCTGTGGCCGTCGAGGAGCAGCTGTCGGGCGCGGTCGAGGCGGACCCGCTCGACCCAGCGGGCCGGCGTGGTGTGCAGCTCGGCCTGGAAGAGCCGGGTCAGGTGGCGGGTGCTGACGGCGGCGGTGGCGGCCATCGCGGGCAGGCTGTGGTCGGCGCCCGGGTCGGCGAGGACGGCGTCGGTGAGGGTGCGCAGCAGGTCGCCGCGGGCGGCCGGGGTGGCCAGGGCGGTGGAGAACTGCGACTGGCCGCCCGGGCGCTGCATGAAGACGACCAGTTCGCGGGCGATGGTACGGGCGGTCTCGGCTCCGTGGTCGTGCTCGACCAGGGCGAGGGCGAGGTCGATGCCCGCGCTGATGCCGGCGCTGGTGTGGTAGCGGCCGTCCTGGACGTGCAGGGCGTCGGGTTCGAGCAGCACCCCGGGGTGGCGGAGCGCGAGGGTGGGGGCGTGGCGCCAGTGGGTGGTGGCCCGGCGCCCGTCGAGCAGCCCCAGCGCGGCGAGCACGAAGGCGCCGCTGCACACCGAGGCGACCCGCCGTGCCGGTCCGGCGAGGCGTTCCGCGGCGGCCAGCAGGTGTGCGTCGGGGCCCCGGGCGGCCAGGTGGTCGGCTCCGGCGACGACCAGGGTGTCGAGGGGTTCCCGGCTGTCCCGGGGTGCGGCGGTGTCCGCCAGGGCCACGCCGTTGGAGGCGGTGACGGTGCCGCCGTCCGGGGAGACCAGGGCGGTCCGGTACGGGTGGCCGAGCCGTCCGGCCTGGTGGAAGACCTCCAGCGGACCGCTGACGTCGAGCAGCGTCACCCCGTCGAACACGAGGAAGGCGACCCGGCGCGTCATGTCCGGATCCGAGGCCCGGCTGTCTGTACCGACATGGCGGCAGCCTACGCCCGGGGGCGAGGGTGGAGGAGTCGACCGAACCGCTCCTACAGACGGAGGAACCATGACGAACGAGACGATCGCGGGCGTGCGCATCCCGGACAGTGCCCTGGCCCGGGAGGCGACCGAGCTGGTGCGGGAGGCGGCGTCGCCGCTGCTGTTCGACCACTCGCGCCGGGTGTTCCTGTTCGGGGCGTTGCGCGGCGCCGAGCAGGGGCTGGAGTTCGACCCGGAGCTGCTGTACGTGGGCGCGATGTTCCACGACCTCGGCCTCACCGGGCGCTTCGCCAGGACCGACCAGCGGTTCGAGATCGACGGCGCCGACGAGGCCCGTCGCTTCCTGGCGGCCCACGGCATCACCGGGGAGCCGGCGCAGCGGGTCTGGACGGCCATCGCCCTGCACACCACGCCGGAGGTCCCGCTGCACATGGCGCCGGAGATCGCCCTGGTCACCCGGGGCGTGGAGCTGGACGTGCTGGGAATCGGCTACCACGCGATCTCCGCCGGGCAGCGGGCCGCCGTGGTCGCGGCCCATCCGCGGCCCGACTTCAAGAACCGCATCCTGGCCGCGTTCACCGAGGGTGTCGAGGGCCGCCCGGAGACGACCTTCGGCAACGTCAAGGCGGATGTGCTCGCCCACTTCGTGCCGGGCTTCGAGCGCGGCGACTTCGTGGAGGTGATCAGGGGCTCCGAGTGGGCGGAGTGAGCCGGATCGGGGGTTCGGAGAGCAGCCCGAAGGCCCGGCCGGCGTCGGCCGGCCGGGTTTGACGGCGGGTCCGGCTTCCACCACCCTTCCACTAATCAAATAGTGAAAGGGTACTTTGCCGATGCCCGCTTCCGTCTCCCCGCCGCGAGCCCTGCTGTCCGCAGCCTCCGCGTCCCCCGTTCCCTCCGCTGCTTCCACCCCTTCCACCCCTTTGGCCCCTTTCTCCCCTTCCACCGCTTCCTCCCCTTCGGCCCCGACCACCTCGTCCGCGCTTTCCGCGCCCTCCGCCCGGTTCACGACCCTGCTGGCCCTGCTCGCCCGCCGCCCCGCCGCGCTCGCCTGGGGCCTGGCGGCCGGGTTCGGCGCGCTCTACATCTGCGTCGCCGTCAACCGGCACCGGCGCGGCCTCACCAAGGCCTACGACCTGGGCATCTTCGAGCAGGCCGTCCGGGCGTACGCCCACGGGCAGGCGCCGATCGTGCCGCTCAAGGGGACCGGCTACCACCTGCTCGGGGACCACTTCCACCCGCTGATCGCCGTCCTCGCCCCCGCCTACCGGGCCTTCCCGAGCCCGCTCACCCTCGTCGTCGCCCAGGCGCTGCTGATGGCGCTGGCCGTCGTCCCGCTGACCCGCTGGGCCCACGAGGTGGCCGGGGCGCGGGCGGCACTGGTCGTCGGCTGCGCCACCGGGGCCTCCTGGGGGATCGTCCGGGCGGCGGCCGACGACTTCCACGAGATCGCCTTCGCCGTCCCGCTGCTCGCCTTCGCCGCCACCGCACTCGGCCGGCGCCGGCCGCTCGCCGCCGCGCTCTGGTCGCTGCCGCTGCTACTGGTCAAGGAGGACCTGGGGCTGACGGTGGCCGCCGTCGGTGTCCTGATCGCCTGGCAGGCCCGGCGGGAGCGCCGCCGCAGCCCACTGCCCGGGCTCGCCCTCGCCGTCGTCGGCCTCGCCGCGACCGTGCTCACCGTGCTCGTCGTGCTGCCGGCCTTCAACCCGAGCGGGGGCTTCGACTACTGGCAGCAGCTGGACGGCGGCGGGCAGGGCGGGCAGGCCTCGCTCCGGGCGCTGCCGCTGCGGCTCGGCTGGCCGCCGGTCAAGTGGCTGCTGCTGTTCCTGCTCGCCGCCACCGCCGGCTTCGCGGGTGTGCGCTCGCCGCTCCTCCTGCTCTGCGTGCCCACCCTCGCCTGGCGGCTGCTCTCGGCCAACCCGCACTACTGGGGCGTCAGTTACCACTACAGCGCGGTGCTGATGCCGATCGCGCTGGCGGCCCTGGTCGACGTCCTGCGGCGTTGCGACGCCCGCCGCGTCCGCCGCGCGCTCGCCGTCAGCGCCCTGGTGACCGCCGTGACGCTGCCGCTCTACCCGCTGCACGAGGTGGTGATGCCCGAGGCCTGGCGCACCTCGCCCCGGCTCACCGAGACCCGGGCGATGCTCCACCGGATACCCGACGGCGCCGCCGTGGCCGCCTCCAACCGGCTGGCGGCGCAGCTCACCGGCCGGGCCGAGGTCACCCTGGTCTGCCGGGCGCCGGTGGGCCCCGGACCGCAGTGGGTGGCCGTCGACGTGCGCGACCCGAGCGTGCAGGCCCCGTGCGCCACCGCCGACACCGCCCGGATGCTGGCCCTCTACCGGGAACGCGGCTACCGACCGCTGGTCGAGCAGGACGGCCTGCTCCTGCTGCAACGTCCCTGAAGGACCTCTGTCGGGCACCCTCCGGGGGTCCGGCTTGACCCACGTGCCGCCGTGGGCCACTATTCCACTATTGAACTAGTGAAAGGCCGAAACGCCGGTGATCGAGTACCGCATTGAGCGGCGCAGCGGCGTCTCCACGTACCAGCAGATCGTGCAGCAGACCAAGCAGGCCCTGCGACTCGGACTGCTCCAGCCCGGAGACAAACTGCCGACCGCCCGTGAGGTGGTCGAACTGACCGCGATCAACCCGAACACCGTGCTGAAGGCCTATCGCGAACTCGAACGCGAAGGGCTGGTCGAACCCCGCCCTGGTCTCGGCACCTTCGTCCGGCGCTCGCTCGCCCGGCCGGAGGCGGCCGCGGACGGGCCGCTGCGCGCGGACCTGGTCGGGTGGGTGGACCGGGCCCGGGGGGCCGGCCTGGAGCGCGAGGACATCGCCGCGCTGATGGCCTCCGTCCTGGAGCAGCGCTTCGACACCGGGGTCTGAGGACCCCTCGGCAACACCGAACAGAGAACAGTGGGGGGACCGGGTGGACGACCCGACGACCACGGCGCCCGCGTCGGCGCCGGCCCTGGAGGCCGAAGGCCTCGGCAGGAGGTACCGAGGCGGCTGGGCCCTGCGGGGCTGCGACCTCACCGTCCCGGCCGGGCGGATCTGCGGAGTGGTGGGCCCCAACGGCGCGGGCAAGAGCACCCTGCTCTCCCTGGCCGCCGGCCAACTCGCGCCCACCGAGGGCGGACTGCGGGTGCTGGGCGCCACCGCCGGTGATCCCGGGCTGCGCGCCCGGATCGCCTACGTGCCGCAGGACAAGCCGCTCTACCCGGGCCTCACCGTCGCCGAAACGCTGCGGATGGGCCGCGAGCTCAACCCGGTGTGGGATGCGGACGGGGCCCAACAGATCGTCGACCAGGGCGAGTTGAACCCCAATGCGCGGATCGGCTCGCTCTCCGGCGGCCAGCGCACCCGGGTCTGCCTCGCCCTCGCCCTCGGCAAGCTCCCCGACCTGCTGCTGCTCGACGAGCCGATGGCCGACCTCGACCCGCTCGCCCGGCACCAGCTGATGGGCGCCCTGATGTCGTCCGCCGCCGAGCGCGGCACCAGCATCGTGCTGTCCTCGCACATCCTCCCCGAGCTGGACGGCGTCATCGACCACCTGCTCCTCGTCCAGCGCGGACGCGTCCGGCTGGCCGGCGACCTGGAGGAGATCCTCGACGGGCACCGGCTGCTCACCGGCCCGGCCGCCCAGGAGTCCTCCCTGGCCGCCGAGTCGGTGGTCGAACAGCGCGTCAGCGGCCGCCGGGCCATCGCCCTGGTCCGCACCGACGAGCCGGTGGACGGCGAGTGGGAGAGCGAGCGTCCGAGCCTGGAGGACCTGCTGCTCGGCTACCTCCGCGGACCCGCCGAACCGGCCGACCGCAAGGAACCGAACGAGGTGGCCGCATGAGCACGACCGTCCTGCCCGACCGCACCACCGCTCCCACGGCCTCCACCAAGCCCGCCCTGCGCGGAATCCTCTGGCTGGTGCTCCGCCAGAACCGGCTCCTCCTCTGGACCCTGGGCATCCTGCTGGTCCTGGCGGTCGCCGACCTCCTGTGGATCCACTTCACCAGCAGCCGGATCGTGAGCGAGCTGCACCGGACCGACTGCTACTACCCCGAGACCTGGGACCGGCGCGAGTGCTGGAACCGCCTGGAGCCGATCGACCGCCCGAACTTCTGGTACCTCCAGGTCCTCCAGCCCGCCGTCACCGCGGTCCCGCTGCTGACCGGCGTGTTCGTCGGCGCCCCGTTGCTGGCCCAGGAGTACGAGCGCGGCACCATCCGCCTGATCCGGGCCCAGTCCGTCAGCCCGGTCCGCTGGCTGGCCGTCCGCCTCGCCGTTCCCGGCCTCGCCGTCCTGGCCGCCGCCGGCGTGCTCGCCTCCCTGATGACCTGGGTGTGGTGGACGGACATCGTGCACGGCCCGGCCGCCTTCGACCCGCCGTTCCAGTTCTTCACCTACCCGGTCCTCGGCCTCGCCCCGATCGCCTGGTCCCTGTTCGCCCTGACCCTCGGCGTCCTGATCGGCCAACTCGTCCGCCGCACCCTGCCCGCGATGTTCCTCACCGGCGCCCTCGTCGCCGCCGCCCACGGCCTCGTCCTCTGGGCCCGCCCCCACTTCTACCCGGCCGTGGAACAGATCGCCGCCGTGGGCACCCCCCAACCCACCAACGCCTGGCTCCTCGGCCGCGGCATCGTCCTGCCCGACGGCACCCACGCCAGCACCGACTCCTGCCTCTTCTCCGCCCGCGCCCCCGGCTGCGACGAGGCCATCGCCTCCTGGGCCCGCTTCCACCCGGCCGACCACCTCGTCCCCATCCAACTCGTCGAGGCCGGCATCCTCCTGGCGCTCACCCTGCTCCTGCTGCTCACCGTCTTCCGCCGCATCCGCGTCTAGGGGCGTGCCTGACACTTCCCGCCGGGTGCGCGGATTGTCAGACACGCCCCGGCGTCACCGCTCCGTCGAGCGGGCGACGACGACCCACGGCCAGGACCCGAGTCACCGACTCGGGTCCTGGCCGATGTGCTCGGAAGGGCTGAGTGCGTCCAGCAGGAGATTCGCGTCCGCCGCGGCCGTCGGTCGGTGGTGGGACCATGGTGCGTCCAGGGGTGTGCGGCGAGGCGGGGGTCGGGCGATGGGGGAGCGGCGGCGGGGTGGGCGGCGGCCCGGGGTGGTTCTCGCCGAGGCGCGGGGGTTGCTGGCGGCGGCCGGGGCGGTGGTGGCGGACCACCGGGCGGCCGTGGAGCAGGCGCGGTTGGCGTACGTCGGGGAGCGGGACCGGCTGGTGCGGGAGGAGCTGGGGGCCATCGCGGTGGCGCGGCTCCGGGACGTGACCGAGGGCCGGCTGCGGGTCGGGGCGCTGGAGGCGGCCGGGCTGGTGACGGTGCGGCAGGTGGCGGAGGCCTCCGGCTACACCCTGCGGCTGATCCCGGGGGTCGGGGCGCAGACGGCGGCGCAGGCGCTGGCCGCGGCCGGGCAGATCGCCAGGGCGGTCGAGCAGACGGTGGCGGTGCGGCTGGACGTCGAGCGGCAGGACGCGACGAGCACCGCGCTGGTCGTGGCGCTCCAGCGGCTTGTGGCCGCCGGGCCCCAGACGCGGCGGGCCCGGGAGACCGCGGAGCGGGTCCGGGCCGAGGTCGAGCCGCTCGTGGCGGCCGCGCAGCCGGCCGGCGGGCTGCTGCGCGGGCTGTTCGCCGGGCGGGAGCGGCGGGCGCAGGCGCAGGCAGCGGTCGAGCGGCTGGAGAAGGAGCTGGCCGGGTACGCGGCGCTGGAGGTCCCGGTGCTGCTCGCCCAGGCCTCGGTCGACCTGCTGCGTCCGGCGGTCGACCCGGTCGAGGCATGGACGGACTTCGAGCTCCGCTCGGCCGACTACTACGGCGTGCTCGGCGGGATCGTCGAGGAGGCCGGGGCCGAACCCGCCGCCGCCGAGGGGTTCCTGCCGGAGGAGCTGTCGGACCGGGTGCGGGCCGAGCCGCTGGACGACGCCCACTGCCGGGTCTCGCTGCGCGGCTACCAGGCGTTCGGGGCGCGGTTCGCGCTCGCCCAGCGGCGGGTGATCATCGGGGACGAGATGGGCCTCGGCAAGACGGTCCAGGCGATCGCCGTGCTGGCGCACCTGCGGGCGCGGGGGAGCACCCACTTCCTGGTGGTCTGCCCGGCCAGTGTCCTGATCAACTGGATCCGGGAGGTCGAGTCGCGCAGCACTCTGCGGGCGTTGCGGGTGCACGGCCCGGAGCGGGAGGCGGCGCTCGCCGGGTGGCTGCGGGACGGCGGGGTCGCGGTGGTGACCTTCGACGGGCTGCGCCGCCTGGAGGCGGCCGAGGTGGCGGAGGCGGTCACGGTCGGGATGGTCGTGGTGGACGAGGCGCACTTCGTCAAGAACCGTGCCGCGCAGCGCTCCCGGGCGGTGGCCGCCTGGACGGAGCGGGTGGAGCGGGTGCTGTTCCTCACCGGGACGCCGATGGAGAACCGGGTGGAGGAGTTCCGCAGTCTGGTGGAGTACCTCCGGCCCGGGCTGGTGCCGTCGGTCCGGCAGGATTCGGCGGCCGCCGGGCCGGTGGCCTTCCGCAAGGCGGTCGCCCCGGCGTACCTGCGCCGCAACCAGCGGGACGTGCTGACCGAGCTGCCCGAGGTGGTGCACGTGGACGAGTGGGAGGAGTTCTCGCCCGCCGACCTCGCCGCCTACCGCTCGGCCGTCGCGGCGGGCAGCTTCCCGGCGATGCGCCGGGCCGGGTACGCGGACCCGGCGCGGTCGGCGAAGCTGCGCCGGCTGCTGGAGATCGTCCGCGAGGCGGCGGACGGCGGACTGAAGGTGGTGGTCTTCTCGTTCTTCCGGGACGTCCTGGCGGCTGTGCAGGCGGCTCTGGAGCAGCGGGCGTTCGGGCCGGTCGACGGCTCGCTGGACTCGGTGCGGCGGCAGGACGTGGTGGACGGGTTCGCCGCCGCGCCCGGGCACGCGGTGCTGCTCTGCCAGATCCAGGCCGGGGGCGTGGGGCTCAACATCCAGGCCGCCTCGGTGGTGATCCTCTGCGAGCCGCAGGTCAAACCGACCCTGGAGGAGCAGGCGGTGGCCCGGGCGCACCGGATGGGGCAGGTCCGCCGGGTACGGGTGCACCGGCTGCTGGCCGCGGACAGCGTCGACCAGCGGATGCTGGACCTGCTGCGGGTGAAGGGCAGGCTGTTCGACGACTACGCGCGGCGCAGCGAGGTGGCGGAGTCGACCCCGGAGGCGGTGGACGTGTCGGAGCAGTCGCTGGCGGCGCTGATCGTCGAGGAGGAGCAGTTGCGGCTGGCGGTCTCCGACCGATGAGCGACGAGCGACGAGCGATGAGCGACCAGCGATGAACGACGACCGACGAGCGACGACCGACGAGCGACCAGTGGTGAACGGGGCGCCGGGCGCGGGACGGCGGGCGGTCAGCCGTCCGCGAGTGCGCGCAGGTAGGTGAGGACGGCGCGCACCCGGCGGTGTCCGGTGTCGGGGGTGGGCATGCCGAGCTTGCCGAAGATGTTGCCGATGTGCTTGTTCACCGAACTCTCGGCGAGGAAGAGGAGCCGGGCGATGGTCGGGTTGTTGTGGCCCTCGGCCATCAGGGCGAGCACCTCCCGTTCGCGCGCGGTGAGGGCGGCCAGCGGGTCGGGGCCGGTGCGGTGGGCCATCAGCTGGGAGATGACCTCCGGGTCCATCGCGGTGCCGCCCTCGGCGACCCGCCGCAGCGCCTGGAGGAACTCCTCGGCGCGGCCGACACGGTCCTTGAGCAGGTAGCCGACGCCGGTGGCGCTCTGGGCCAGCAACTCGGCGGCGTAGGCGCGTTCGACGTACTGGGAGAGGATCAGGACGGGCAGTGCGGGCAGGCGGCGGCGGGCCTCGACGGCGGCGCGCAGTCCCTCGTCGCGGAAGTCCGGCGGCAGCCGGACGTCGACCACGGCGACGTCGGGGCGGTGGTCGAGCAGGGCGGGCAGCAGGTCGTCGCCGTGCTCGACGGTCGCGCACACCTCGTGTCCCTCGCTGTGCAGCAGCAGGACGAGGCCCTCGCGGAGCAGGGCGTTGTCCTCGGCGATCAGGATCCGCACGGGATCTCCACTTCCAGGATGGTCGGGCCCCCGGGCGGGCTGGACAGGCGGGTGGTGCCGTCGAACGCGGCGACCCTGCGGCGCAGGCCGGGCAGGCCGCTTCCGGCGCCCTCGACGGCGCCGCCCCGGCCGTCGTCCTCGACCCGGACGGCGATGGCGGCCGCGGTGATCCGCAGCCGGACCAGGGCGCTGCGGGCTCCGCTGTGCCGGGCGACGTTGGCGAGCGCCTCGGAGACCACGAAGTAGGCCGCGGCCTCGGCGGCGGCCGGTGCGCGCGGTGGCGGGGCGGTCGGAGAAGGGGCGACCCGGCCGTCCCCGGTGTCCGGTTCGCCCCGGCCGCCCCCGGGGTCCGGCTCGACCCGGGTGGGCACGGCGCAGCGGGCGGCGAGCGACCGTACGGCCTCGGCGAGACCGCGGTCGGCGAGCAGCGGCGGGTGGATGCCGCGGACCAGGGCGCGCAGCGACTCCAGGGCCTGCTCGGCGACGAGTTGGGTGGAGTCCACCAACGCGGCCGCCTGCTCGGGACGTTGGTCCAGCGCGCGGCGGATCATGCCGAGCCGGAGCGAGACGGCCACCAGGTTGGCCTGGGCGCCGTCGTGCAAATCCCGTTCGATCCGGCGCAGTTCGGCGGCATGGGCGTCCAGCGCCTCGGACCGGGTGGTGGTCAGCTCCTGGACGCGCCGGGCCAGCGACGGGCGGGGCCGGGCGACCAGCAGCCGGCGGGAGGCCCGGGCGTGCAGGTCGGCGGCGGGCGCCAGCACGGCCAGGGCGACCAGCGCGTAGCCGACCCCGCCGACCGCCGCCGCGACGGCCACCGGCCAGGAGTCGACGGTCAGCAGGATGATGCTCCCGCGCTCGTCCGGCAGGAGTCGCCACCACACCGGCGCCGTCAGCCAGTTGACGGCGTGGCTGCACAGGGTGAGGGCGGCGGCCGACAGGGCCGTCCCGGCGGTGGCGTGGGCGAGCAGCCACACCAGGTCCTTGCGGACGGCCGGGTCGCGCAGGGACGCCCGGTCGCGGTACGGGGTGCGCGGCCGGTCGCCGCCCAGCCACCGGCCGGCCCGCCGGCGGTGGAACTCGGCGAACCGGCGCAGCAGTCGCAGGGCCGGCGGCAGGAGCGGCAGGCCCGGGCCGACCGGGCAGAGGGCGAGGACGACGAGCAGCAGGCAGAGCCCGACCAGCGCGACCGCCCCGGTGCCGAGGCAGAGCAGGAGGTGGCCGGCGGCGGCGGGGGAGCGGCGCACCGCGGACCGGACGGCCGACCGGGTGGCCGACCGGACCGTGGACACGGCAATCCTGGTCGCCCGCACGATGGTTCAGCCCTCCGAGCCTCCGAGCCGACTGTTCGATCACCCTAACACCGGCCCCGGAACCGGCCCGGAGGCCGTCACGGGGCGCGGCTCTTCCGCCGCCGTGCCGGACACCTCCACAATGGGGCGGGTCGATCGCGGAAGTGGGGGAACCGGGGTGGAGTGGCTGCTGGGGATCGGTGGGGCCCTGCTGCTCGGGGTGGTGACCAATCTGGTGTACGACTTCGCCAAGTTCGGCGGCTCACGGCTCGGTTCCCGGGTGCCGGTGCCGCGGGTCCGGCGGGCGAGCCTGACGGCGGCGGCCCGGGCGCACGACGTGCGGGCGGACGGGCTGGCGCCGCTGATCACCTGGTCGGCGACCCGGCCGCTGGCGCCGAGCACGCTGGTGACGGCGCACCGCGGGAGGGTCGAGCGCCCGCACGTGCTGGACGCGGTCGGGTGGGCCGAGGAGGTGGTGCGCCGGAGGGCGGCCGGTGCGGCGGGCCGCACCGCGTACATCTCGCGGCTGACGGTCGATCACGGCGAGCACGGTGGTGCGCGGGTCTGCGAGGTGGACATCGCGGAGAGCGACTACGCGGAGTGCATGGCCACCACCGGGATGGGCCGGGAGGACCCGGAGGCGGCCCGGCTGCTGCACGAGGCGCTGGACCAGGGCCTGACGAGCTTCGTGGCCGTCGCGCCGCCCACGATGGTCAGCGCCTGCGTCGCGGTGCGGGACCGGCTGGGCCGGCTGCTGCTGCTCCGCCGCTCGCTGGCGGTCCACACCTTCCCGGCGCAGTGGACGGTCGGGATCAACGAGACGATGAAGTACCGCGACGAGCCGGGCGCCGCCGAGGACTTCTACGGGCTGGTCCGGCGGGCGCTGGAGGAGGAGTTGGGGCTGCTGCCGGACGACGTCGGGCCGACCGTGATCACCTGGCTGGGCTGGAGCGAGCCGGCCTCCTGCTACACGCTGGTGGCCACCGTCCGGTCCCGGCTGGACGCGGCCGAGATCGACCGCCGCCGCGAGGCCTGCCACAGCACCTTCGAGCACGACATGGCCGTCTGGGTGCCGTTCACCCGCCGGACGGTCTCCGAGCTGATCGAGGGCGGTACCTGCCCGGACGGCTCGCGGCGCTGGTCGTACCTCGCGCCGCTGGTGGCCTGGGAGGCCTGGCGGGCGGCGCAGCAGGAGCGGGCGTAGGCCGGAACTCGCCTCGCCGGGACGGGCGTTCCGCGCGGAGCGGGCACCGTTGCGCGCGGGGAAGCGCGGGGAAGTGCGGCCCAGGAGGAACCGGCGTGCCGGGCCCGGCCGCCAGGTCAGCCGACGGCGGTGCGCCAGTCCGCCGGCCCGCTCGCCGGGAGGTGCCCGGGCAGGCCCGGGGTCCAGCGCTTCGAGCCGTCCGGCAGTACGGCCAGGGCCTCGATGCCGGGTCGGCGGGCGGCCCAGGCGAGGGCGCGGTCCGGGCCCATGGCGAAGGCGGCGGTGGCCCAGGCGTCGGTGCGGGCGATGCCGGTGCCCGGGGCGCTGACCAGGGTGAGCGAGGCCAGGGCGCAGGCCGGGCGGCCGGTGTGCGGGTCGAGGATGTGCGCGCCGCGCTCGGCGGTGCCGGAGGTGGCAACGGCCAGGTCGTGGCCGGCCAGGACGGCGGCCAGCAGACCCGGTCGCCGGGGGTCGGCGATGCCGATCCGCCACGGTCCGCCGGCGCTCTGCACGTCTCCGCCGCCGCTGACGCAGTACTGCCGGGAGCCGGAGGAGCGCAGCAGGGCGGCCGCCTGCCCGACCGCCCAGCCCTTGACCCAGCCGCTGGGGTCGAGCCGGCCGCCCGGCCGCTCGGTGAAGTAGCCGTCGGTCTCGGCGGCCACCTCCCGGCAGGCGGCCAGGACGGTGCGGACCTCCGGATCGCAGTCGTCCAGGGCGAGTTCGCCCCGGTCGAGGCGGCTGATGTCGCTGTCCGGCCGGTACGTCGAGAACACCGCGTCGATGCGGTGCAGCCGTTCCGCGATCCGTTCCAGCGCGGCCGGGGTCCCGGGGGCGGGGTCGCGCACGGTGACCGAGAAGACGGTGCCCATCACGGGCTCGGCGTGGCGCAGCACGGGCGCCTCAGCCCTTGGCCCGGTCGAGGGCGCTCTGCAGGGACCGGACGTAGCCGTCGCTGGTGTACGTCGCGCCGCTGACCACGTCGATCCGGGCGCTCTGCGCGGCTATCGCCTCCTGGTTGAGGACCGGTAGCGCGGAGGTGTTGATCTCGCGGTCGCGCCGTTCGGCGCTCGGGTACTTGACCACGTCGACGGCGGTGATCCTGCTGCCGGCCAGGGTGACCTGGACCTGCACCGGGCCGTAGCGGGTGTTGACGGTGTCCCCGCTGACCTTCCGGGTGGCGCCCGCGGCGGGTGCGGGTGCGGGTGCGGGTGCGGACGCGGAGGCGGGTGCGGAGGCGGAGGGCGCCGGGGCGTTCGACGGTGCCGAGACCTCGGACCCGGTGCCGGAGTCGGTGCCGGAGCCGGCGGCGGTGCCCTGGCCGGCGCCGGTGCCCGGCCCCGAGCCGATCACCGGGGCGGGCCCGGCGGCCTCGTGCGGTTTGAGGGACAGCAGCAGGACCACCCCGGCCGCGGTGGCGGCGCTGGTGACGACGGCTCGGCGCATGGAATGGACGCTCCTCGGGTGCTCGGGTGCTCGGGGGCGAGCCGAACGGGCTCAGAAGGAAAGGCTTCAGAAGGAGAAGCTCTCGTGGTGGATGCGCCCCGGCCGCACCCCCGCCGCCCGCAGCGCGCGGACGGCCTCCTCGGTCAGGGCGTCCGGGCCGCACAGGTAGACCTCGTGCTCGGCGAGGTCCGGGACCAGCCGGGCCAGCGCGGCCCCGAGGTCGCCGACCTGCTCGCGCGGGCCGAGCAACTCGTGCACCGCCGCGCCGCGCCGCCGGGCGACCTCGGCCAGTTCCGCCCGGAACAGCACGTCCTGCGGCCGCCGGGCCCGCTGGATCAGCGTCAGCTCGCCCGGCAGGGTTTCGAACAGGGCGCGCAGCGGGGTGATCCCCACCCCGGCGCCGAGCAGCAGCACCCGGCGCTGCCGCAGCCCCCGCCCGGTGAACGCCCCGTACGGGCCCTCGGCGCGCACCCGGGTTCCCGGGCGCAGGGCGGCCACCGCGGCGCTGTGCCCGCCGAGGTCCTTGACGGTGAAGCGCAGGAAGTGCGGGTGCGGCGGCGCGGACAGCGAGTACGGGTTGGCGGCCCACCGCAGCCCGGGCGCCTGGAACTGGAGCCGGAAGAACTGGCCGGGCTCGGCGCGGAGTTCGTCCAGCCGCCGCCCGCGCAGGAACAGCGACACCACCCCGGGGCCCTCCGGCCGTACCTCGGCGACGGTCAGGCCGTGCCGCCGGTCGAGCAGCCACGGCCGCAGCAGCCGGTACCAGCCGAGCAGCGCCGCGGTGCCGAAGTAGAGCGCGTACCAGGCCGCCCGGCCGGGGCCGCCACCGAGGTCGGCGCCGGTCGCCAGCTGGTGGGCGAAGGCCAGCGCCACCGTGAGGTAGGTCGCCAGGTGCAGGTAGTACCAGGCCTCGTACGGGAGACGGCGGCGCGCGATCCGGGCGGAGACGGCGCCGGTGCCGAGCAGCAGCAGGGTGCCCAGGGTGGCCTTGAGCATCTCGGGGTAGTGGAGGACGATCTCCACGCCCTCGCCGATCGGCCCGCGTCCGTCGGTCAGCGCGTAGCCCTGGACGACCGTCAGCACGTGCACCGTGACCAGGGCCACCGTCCAGCGCCCGCCGAAGGCGTGCCAGCGCGCCAGCCGGTCGGCGCCGACCCCGCGCTCCACCGGCGGCAGCCGGGCCATCAGCAGGAGCAGCACCGGCGCGGCACCGCCGGCCAGCAGCCCGGTGATCCGGCCGGCGCCGGTCAGCCAGCCGTCCGCGCCGACCACGGCCGGGGTGCCCGTCCACCACAGCGCGAGCACGCCGAGCACGCCCGCGGCGATCAGGCCGAGCGCCGCTCGCGGGTCGAGGGCGAACGGCGGACGCGGCGCCGCCCGGTGGCCCGGGCGTTCGGGTGCCCGCCGGGGCCCGGGCCGCGGCTTCGGGGCGGCGGCAGTGGTCATCGGATCCTCCTCGGAGCCCGGCGGCGAGTGCCGCCGAGGCCGTCCACGATCGCACCGCAAGCTCTGAGCGGGCTCTGAACCGGGCCGGCCCCGGCGCCCGCCGGTGAGTGGAAAAGGGCAGGTCAGGGCAAGTGTGTCGGCTTGCGAACCGTTCTCCGGGGTCTCACCGGTTTCTCATCGGGACCGGCCAGGATGACCACCGCGCAGCACCCGACGCGAGGAGCCCCATGGACGAGACCGCCGACCGCCCGGACTGGCGGGTCCTGGTCGTCGACGACGAACCGGACCTGGTCGAGGTGGTCTGCGGAGCCGTCCGCTACGAGGGCTGGCAGGCCCGCGGCGTGACCACCGGCCTGGCCGCCGTCGAGGCCGCCGCGGCCTGGCGGCCGCACGCCGTGGTGCTCGACGTGATGCTGCCCGACCTGGACGGCCTGGAGGTGCTGCGCCGCGTCCACGCCGAGCAGCCCGAGGTGCGGGTGCTCTTCCTGACCGCCCGGGACGCCGTCGAGGAACGGATCGCCGGCATCGCGGCCGGCGGCGACGACTACGTGACCAAGCCGTTCAGCCTGGCCGAGGTGGTGGTCCGGCTGCGCGGACTGCTGCGCCGGGCCGCCCCGCCCGCCGCGGCCGGGCAGCCGCCGCCGCACGCGCTGGTGCTCGGCGACCTCGTGCTGGACGACCGGGCCCGCGAGGTCACCCGGGGTGGGGAGACGGTCGAGCTGAGCCCGACCGAGTACGCGCTGCTCGCCCACCTGATGCGCCATCCCCGGCAGGTGCTCAGCAAGGCGCAGATCCTGGACGCCGTCTGGTCGTACGACTTCGGCGGGCAGGCGCACATCGTGGAGCTGTACATCAGCTACCTGCGCAAGAAGGTGGACGCGGGCCGCAGCCCGATGATCCACACGGTGCGCGGCGCGGGGTACCTGATCAAGGCCGCGACATGAAGCCCCGCACGGGGCGCTCCCGTCCACGGCCGGCCCGCCGCCCGGGCGAACGCCGTCCACGGTTGACCCCCCGTCCGGGCAGACGCCGTCCACGGATGGCCCCCCGCACCCTGCGCGCCCGGCTGATCGCCGGCCTGCTGGTGCTGCTCGTCGCCACCTGCGCCGCCGTCGGCCTCGCCACCACCGCCGCGCTGCGCCACTTCCTGGTCGACCGCCTGGACCAGCAGCTCGCCGAGTCCGGCGGCCGCTACGCCGCGAGCCTGGAGCACACCGGCCACGGCGCCGGCCCCGACACCCGGGCCCAGACCCCCGGCACCCTCGGCGTACGGCTGCTGGGCGGACGGGTCACCGCCGCGGGCGTGGTCGACGGGGACGCCGACGACGTGGACGACCCCGGGAACGAGGACGACCGGGTCGCCTTCGCCCCCGACCGGGAGCACGCCCTGGCCGCCCTGCCCGTCGACGGCCCGGCCCGCACCCTCGACCTCGGCCGGGCCCTCGGCCACTACCGGGTCCGCGCGGTCGCCGGGCGGGACGGCGACGTGCTGGTCAGCGGCCTGCCGCTGCGCCCGGCCGAGGACACCGTCGAGCGGCTGGAGACCCTGGAACTCACCGTCTTCGCGATCTCCGTCGCCGCGGCGGGCGCGGCCGGGGCCGCCTGGGTCGGCTTCTCGCTGCGCCCGCTGCGGCGGGTGGTGGGCATGGCCGAGCGGGTCAGCGCGCTGCCGCTCGCCAGCGGCGAGGTGCTGCTCGCCGAACGCGTGCCGGACGACGACCCGCGCACCGAGGTCGGCCGGGTCGGCGCCGCGCTCAACCGGATGCTCGGGCACGTCGGCGACGCGCTGGCGCGCCGGCACGCGGTGGAGGAGCGGCTGCGCGGCTTCGCCGCCGACGCCAGCCACGAGCTGCGCACCCCGGTCGCGGCGGTCCGCGGCCACGCCGAGCTGGCGCTGCGCCACCCCGGGCCGGTCCCGGCGCCGGTACGGCACTCGCTGGAGCGGATCGACGCCGAGGCGCTGCGGATGGGGGCGATCGTCGAGGACCTGCTGCTGCTCGCCCGGCTGGACGCCGGCCGCCCGCTGGCCGAGGAGGAGGTGGACCTGACCCGGATCGCCCTCGACGCGGTGGCCGACGCCCGCGCCGCCGGGCCGGAGCACCGCTGGCGGCTCGCCCTGCCCGAGGAGCCGGTGCTGGTGCGCGGGGACGAGCACCGGTTGAGCCAGGTGGTGGCGAATCTGCTGGCCAACGCCCGGACCCACACCCCGCCCGGCAGCGAGGTCCGGCTGTGCCTCGAACGGCCGGACGGTCAGGTGGAGTTGAGCGTCATGGACGACGGTCCGGGGATCGCGCCGGAGCTGGCCGACCGGGTCTTCGAGCGCTTCGTCCGGGGTGACCGGGCCCGCTCCCGCGCCACCGGCTCGACCGGGCTCGGTCTGGCGATCGTCCGGGCCGTGGTCGGGGCGCACGGCGGCACGGTGGCGGTGGCGAGCCGGCCCGGCCGCACCGTGTTCACCGTCCGGCTGCCCTGACGGTCGTCGCCGTCGCTGCGGCCGTTGCTGTTGCCGTCGCTGTTGTCACCGCTGTCGCTGTCGCCGCCGTCGTGGTACGGAAGCGCTGCCGGTAGTCGGTCGGCGTGGTGCCGAGGCGGCGGCGGAAGGCGCGCACCAGGGTGTCGACGGTGCCGAAGCCGCAGGCGGTGGCGATGCGGTCGAGCGTCGCGTCGGTGGACTCCAGCCGGTGGCGGGCGAGTTCGACCCGGGCGGACTCGACGTAGGCGCTCGGGGTGGTGCCCAGCTCGGTCTTGAAGATCCGGGTCAGCTGCCGTTCGCCGACGTGGGCGTGGGCCGCGAGGTCCGGGACGGTCAGCGGCCCGGCGAGATTGCGCAGGATGTGGTGGCGCAGCTCCTCGATCCGCCGGGTGGTCGAGACGGGTTCCAGCGGGACGCTGAACTGGCTCTGGCCGCTGGGGCGTTTGAGGTACATGACGAGCTGGCGGGCGACCCGCAGGGCCAGCTCCTCGCCGAAGTCCTCGGCGACCAGCGCGAGCGACAGGTCCAGGCAGGCGCTGATGCCCGCACCCGTCCAGACCTCGCCCTCGCGGATGAAGATCGGGTCCGGATCGACCTCGATCTCCGGGTGCTCCTCGGCGAGTTGGCCGGCCGTGGACCAGTGGGTGGTGGCGCGCCGCCCGTCCAGCAGCCCGGCGGCGGCGAGCAGGTGCGCGCCGACGCAGACGCTGGCCACCCGGCGCGAGCGGGCGGCCAGCGTGCGGACCCGGTCGACCACCGCCGGGTCGGCGAGCGCGCGGACCCGGCGGCTGTCGTCCACCTCGACCGAGCCGGGCACCAGCAGGGTGTCGATCCGGCTCCGGGCGGCCTCGTCGAAGGTGAAGTCGGGCAGGATGCGCACGCCCGCCGCGGTGGTGACCGGCTCCGCCGTCTCGGCGGCGAGGACGACCCGGTAGCCGGTCGCGTCGCCGGTCTCCCGGCGGACCAGCGAGAACACCTCGGGCGGGCCGGTCACGTCGAGCAGGTCGACGCCCTCGAACAGCACGATGACGATCAGCCGTTGCGCAGCGGGTGCGGACACCGCTTCCCTCCTCGTCGTCCCTGCTCGATGTCGGAATCTGCAGGTTAGCCGACATTGCCGACACCCGAGCGCCGCCCGTAGCGTTCTCAGGGCCGGCCGCACCCGCAGTGGCCCGCGAGATCCCCGACTCCCGACCGTGAAGGCGGTAACCCGTGCCCACCACGACCCTGCGCACCCTCAACGGCCTCGACGAGAAGCCCGCCGTGATCGGCGACTCGACCCTGATCATGATCGACTACCAGAACACCTATGTGCGCGGCGTGATGGAACTGGAGGGCTGGCAGGAAGCGCTGGACGCCGGCGCCGACCTGCTCGCCCGGGCCCGGGAGGCCGGCTCCACCGTGATCCACGTGATCAACGACGGTGGCGAGGGCACCCCGTACGACATCCGGGCCGAGATCGGGCGGATCCACCCGAGCGTGGCCCCGGCCGAGGGCGAGCGGGTGGTGGTCAAGCAGGCCCCGGACGCCTTCGTCGGCACCGACCTGGGCGAACTGCTCGACGCGGCCGGCCACCGGGACGTCGTCGTCGCCGGATTCATGACCCACATGTGCGTCGCCTTCACCACGGCCGGCGCCTTCCTGCGCGGCAACCGCCCGACCGTCGTGGCCGCCGCCTGCGCCACCCGCCCGCTGGAGTCGGCCGGCACCGGGCTGACGGCCGCCCAGGTCCACCGCGCCGCGCTGGCGACGATCGGCGACCTGTACGGCGTGGTGGTGGAGTCCCCGGCCGACCTCGGCTGAGCCCGGGCGGAGCCTCGGCCGGACCGCCCGCCGAAGCGGTCCACCGTGGCGGTCCGCCGTGATGGTCCGGGGCGTCGAGGGCGCCCGGAAACGCCACCGATCCGCCCCCGCCTCGTTGACCAGTCCGCGCACGGTGTCGGCGGAGGGCGGGGAACGGGCATGGCGGGGAACGGGGCGGCGGCCGTGGGCGGCCCGCCGGAGCTGGCGGAGTCGTACCGGGTCTGCGAGCAGGAGGTGGCCGGCCACCAGGCCTCGCTGCGGGCGATCAGCGACACACTGCCGCCCGAGGTGCGGCCGTACTTCCACGCCGTCAACGGCTTCGCCTCCCGGTCCGACCGGATCGCCGACGACGCCGACATCCCTGACGCCGACGCCCGTGACGCTGACGCCCGTGATGCCGGTGCCCGCGACGGCCAGGCCCAGGCCGCCCCCGCCGAGCGGCTGCGCCGGTTCGCCCGCTGGCGGGACGAGACCCTGGCCGAACTGGCGGCCGGCCGCAGCGAGCACCCGCTGCGCCGGGCCTTCGTGGACACCGTGCGCCGGTGGGAGCTGGACCCGGCGCTGGTCGAGGAGTTCCTGGACGCCACCCGGGCCGACGGGGCCCACCCGCCGGTCTTCGAGACCCGTGCGGACCAGCGCCGCCACCTGCGCGGCGTCGCGGGGACGATCACCGAGCTGTGGGCCCCGCTGCTGGGGGCGCGGGGCCCGCGGGCGGCGGAGGCGCTGTCCGCGCTGGGGGAGGCCTGCCAGCTGGCCGACATCCTGGAGGACCTCCCGCTCGACCTCGCGGCCGGCCGCTGCTACCTGCCGCAGCAGGAGCTGCGCCGGCTCGGCCTGACCGTCGCCGACCTCGGCCGACCCGATCCCGGGGGACGCCACCGGGCCGCCCTGGACACGCTGGTCGAGGGTCAGCAGGCACGGCTGCACCGGCTGTTGGAGCAGGCCCTGCCCGTCACCTGGCTCGCCGCCCCCGGCTGCCGCCCGTTCCTGCACACCCTGCTGCTCGGCGCCCAGCTGCAGTACGACGAAGTGACCCTGGCGCGCTCGCGCGTCCTGTCCGAGGGCCTCACTCCGCTGAGCTCCGACGGCGCCACTCCCGGCCGTCGCGCCCGGCCCGTGCCCGCCGAGGGGGCGCCCGCCCACGTCGCCGTGATCATGGACGGCAACCGCCGCTGGGCCGAGGCCCGCCGACTGCCCGCCCGGCACGGCCACCAGGCGGGGCAGCGGGCCGCCCTGCGCCTGGTCAACGCGGCGCTGCGGCTGGGCATCCGCCACCTGAGCCTGTACGCGTTCTCCACCGAGAACTGGGACCGCCCGCCCGAGGAGCTGACCGCGCTGTTCGACTCGCTGGCCGACGGCCTCACCCGCGGCGCGGAGGGCCTGCACGCGCTCGGGGTGCGGATCCGGTGGTGCGGTCGGCGGGACCGGGTGGACGAGTCGCTGGCCTCCGCGATCGCGCTGGTGGAGAGCATGACGTCCAACAACGGCACGCTGACCCTGACGGTCTGCGTGGACTACGGCGGACGGGAGGAACTGGCCGCCGCGGCCCGGGGCCTGGCCGCCGAGGCGGTGGCCGGGAGGATCCGTCCGGAGGCGATCGGCCCGGCCGACCTCGCCCGGCACCTGTACCTTCCGGACCTCCCGGACGTCGACCTGCTGATCCGCACCTCGGGGGAGCAGCGGATCAGCAACTTCCTGCCCTGGCAACTCGCCTACGCCGAGCTGCTGTTCGACCCCGCGCCGTGGCCCGACTACGACCTGGCCCGGCTGCGCGGTGCCGTCCGCGCCTACGCGGCCCGCGAGCGCCGCTTCGGCGGGGGCGTGCCCGCCCAGTCCCGGCAGTCGCAGCAACCCGGGCAGTCGCAGCAACCCGGGCGACCGCAGCCGTCGGGGCAACCGCAGCCGTCCGCGCCGTCCGCGCCGTCCGCGCCGTCCCAACGGTCCCAGCAGTCCCGGAAGCCCCCTACGAGTGCTGCTCCTGCGCTGCCGCCGGGGGAGGAGGGGTGTACGTTCCCTGGGCCGTGACGTACGCCAGCACCGTGTCCACGGTCACGGGGTGCGCGCCGAAGTTCGCGGTGTACGCGTCCACCGCCTCCTGGGTGGGGCGCAGCGGCACCCCGGTGAGCCGGACCTTGATCGGGTGCCCGGCCGGTACCGGATCGGCGGTCAGCTTGCCCTCCGTGAGGCCGCAGCGAAAGGCCGAGCGGTGCCCCATCTCCGCCCCGCCGACCTCGCACCGGCCGGAACCCAGGCCGTCCTTGATCGCGCCGGCCAGGTTCACCACCCGGTAGTCGCCCCGGGAGGTGCGGACGGACACCCCGCCGTCCAGTGCCCCGTCGCCGTGCGCCTTCGGCGGGTTCGCGAGGGACGGGTCGCCCACGGCCGAGCGGATCGGCAGGTGGACGGCCGGGCCGTGGCGGTCCATCACCATGCGGGCCGGGGCGACGACGTCCACCATCGCGTGGAAGCGGTCCAGCTGGGCCTGTGCCTCGGGGGTCCAGCGCACCTCGACCCAGCCGTTGGAGAGCGTTCCCAGGCTTCCGGAGCGGTCGGCGCCGCCGTCAACGGCACCGGCCGCCGTCCCGGTGAGCCACCCCAGTAGCGGGGCGCCCAGCGCCGCGCCCAGCAGCGAACGCCGCGTCGTGCTCATCGTCCCGAACCGTCCTTCCCGGGCCGTCCAGCACGGCCATGGGACGGATCATCCGTCCACCGACCGTCTCCGAGGCCATTCCGGAGAACGAAACCACTCGCACGGGGGGAGCGGGACGCAGCCACGGGTGGTCCGTTCGGGGACATGAGCCCCCCGGGACGGCTGCCCGCCGGGTGTCCGGTCCGGCAGCCGGGCACTCCGTGCGGTCCCGGCCGTTCGCGTACCCCCGCCGTACCGCCCCCACCCTGAGTTGAACGTGTTCAAAGTCGTGCGCCATGATGAGGGCCGCGAGGACACCCCACCGCGGCCTGCGGCGGAAGGCGGTCCCGTGCTGCCCCGTCACGCTCCGAACCCCCCTACCCGACCCCGGAGTCGACCGTGCGACACCTGCTGCAACGCCACCCCTTCGCGATGCGCACCCATTTCGCGCACTCGCTCGTCCTCACCTACGCCCTGCCGCCCCGGCTGCTCGCCCCGCTGGTGCCGCCCGGCCTCGCCCTCGACACCTACACCGACCCCGACGGCACCGAGCACGGCTTCGTCGCCGCCGCCGTCGTGGACACCCGGGCACTGCGCCCGGCCGCGCTGCCCGCCCGCCTCGGCCGGGACTTCATCCTGACCGGCTACCGGGTCTTCACCCGCTTCCCGACCCCCGGCGGCCGCACCATGCGCGGCCTGCGCATCCTGCGCTCGGACACCGACAGCCGGATGATGGCGTTCGGCGGCAACGCCTTCTCCCGCTACCACTACCGGCACGCCCGGATCGGCACCCGGGTGGTCGGCGACACCCTGGAGTTCAAGGTGGTCAGCGGCGACGGCCGCGCCGACCTGCACGTGCGCGCCGACCTCGGCGGCGCCCCCGCCGCCCTCCCGCCGGGCAGCCCGTTCGCGGACGCCCGGGCCGCGCGGCGCTTCGCCGGCCCGCTGCCCTACACCTTCGAGTACGAGCCGCAGACCCGCTCGATGATCGTGGTCAAGGCCACCCGCGCCCACTGGGACCCGGTCCCGGTGGCCGTCGAGGTGCCCCGGCTCACCTTCTTCGACCACGGCCCGCTGGCCGGCAGCCGGCCCCTGCTCGCCAACGCCTTCCACGTCGCCGGCCTCGACTACGGCTGGCACGCCGGAGAGCGCCGCCACCTCACCGGAGCCGCCCGATGACCGCCCCCGCCCCGGCCGGGCCCGGCCCGTCCGCCCCCGGCCCGTCCGCCGCCCGCCCGTTCGCCGCCGGCCCGTTCGCCGCCTGCTCCGCCGTCCTGTGCCCGTCCACGGCCCGGACCGACGGCCCCCGCCCGTCCGGCGTGCGCGAGGTCGTCCGCTACAACTGGCCGATGTACGCCGCCGGCGCGCTCACCGTCGCCGTCGGCGGGGCGCTGGCCGGCCGACTGCCGGGCCCCGCCGCCGTGCTCGCCCGGACGGTCGCCGCCACCGCCGCCGGATACCTCGCCGTCAGCACCCTCGCCACCTGGTGCGTCTACGACCGCTCCGCACTCCACCGCTACGACTGGCTGCCGGAGCTGCTGCCCGACGGCCCCGGCGACCACCTGGTGATCAGCACCGGCCTGGACGAGGCCAGCCGCCCGATCGCCGCCCGCCACCCCGGTGCCCGCGGACGGCTCGCCGACCTGTACGACCCCGCGCTGACCGCGAGCGGCTCGATCCGCCGCGCCCGCCGCCACGCCCCGCCCGCCCCCGGCGGGATCCCGGCCCGCCCGGACGCCCTGCCCGCGGCGACCGGCGCCCTGGACACCGTGTTCGCCGTCTTCGCCGCCCACGAGCTGCGCCGGCCCGCCGACCGCACCGCCCTGTTCGCCGAGGCCGCCCGCAGCCTGCGCCCCGACGGCACCCTGCTGCTGGTCGAGCACCTGCGGGACGCCGCCAACACGGCCGTCTACGGTCCCGGCGCCTGGCACTTCCTGCCCCGCGCCACCTGGCTGCGGCACGCCGCCGAGGCGGGCCTGCACCCGGCCGCCGAGCGCCGGATCGCCGGCCTGGTCACCGCCTTCGCCTTCCGGAAGGCCGCGTCATGACCGGGCTGGTCACCCTGGAGGCCCAGCTGCGCCTGGTCGGCGCCGCCCTCGTGACCCTCGGCCTGGTCCACGCGGTGCTGCCCCGCGCCATCGGCTGGCCCGCCGACCTGTCCGGCACCACCCTGCTGACCCGGCAGGTCTCCTACGCCCACCTCTTCTTCATCGGCCTCGCCTGCGCCCTGCTCGGCCTGCTCCCGCTCTGCCTGGCCCCCGACCTGCTGGCGGGCGGCCGGCTCGGCACCGCCCTGCTGGCGGGCCAGACGCTCTTCTGGGGCCTGCGCTGGCTCTTCGAGTTCGCCTACTTCTCGCCCCGGCTGTGGCGCGGAGACCGCCTGCGCACCGTCGCCCACCTCGGCCTCAGCGTGCTGTGGACCTGGGTGACGGCGGTCTTCGCCGGAGCCCTCTGGCACACGGTCTAGGATCAGTCGCGACCCCAGGAGCCCACACACCCCTCAAGGATCATGCGGTGACCGTTGCTTTCCCCCGTGCTCGCGCCGTGCGGTCGGCCCTGTCGGCCGGCGCCGTCCTGCTGGCGGCCACCTCCTGCTCCGGTTCGTCCGACGCGGCGCTGACCAGCGCCCAGGCCAAGCAGAAGACCGACCAGTACTTCTCCGAGACCTTCCTGGCCTTCCCGAAGCCGATCTCGCCGGTGGTCGACCGCGACGGCGAGGAGAAGTGCTTCAAGAAGGGTACCCCCTCGGAGCCGGACGGCCGGGTGAAGGCCGTCACCTACCGCTTCCTGCGGGACATTCCGGCCGATCACCACGACACGATCTTCGACGCCTTCCGCGGCCACCTCGTCGTGGCCGGGTTCCGGGTCACCGACAGCAGGCCCGGTGTGATCGTCCTCACCAACCCGGACAACGGCTTCAAGGCCTCCATCTCGGACGGCGACAACTGGCCGGCCAC
Source organism: Kitasatospora sp. NPDC057738 (assembly GCF_042798815.1). NCBI lineage: Bacteria > Bacillati > Actinomycetota > Actinomycetes > Kitasatosporales > Streptomycetaceae > Kitasatospora > Kitasatospora sp. NPDC057738. The sequence goes on from NZ_JBHVJT010000099.1 coordinate 29,872, forward strand.
GCTGAAGGTCGGTTTCGAGTCCCCCTGCGTCTCGCCCGACGGGGCCAAGGCTGCCACCGGCTGAGCACGCCGGCACCTCCCCGCCCGGTACCGCCGCTCCGCGGGGCCCGTCCCGTCAGACGTTCGCCGGCAGGGCCGGCGCGCGGCGCGGCTGGGGCGGGAGGGCGAGGGTGAGGGCCTCGCGGGAGGCGGTCGGGAGGGCGAGGGCGGAGGCGGTCTCGGCGGGGAGCGGCTGGAGGCCGAGCAGGGCGGTGGTCAGCCGGGTGGTGGCGCGGTGCCAGTCGGGGATCCGCCGGAGCATGGCGTGGCCGCTGCCGGTGACGGTGTATCCGCAGACCCTGGCGCCCGCGGCGCGGCTGCGGGCGGCGAAGGCGCGGGTGTCGGCGGGCGGGGTGACGGTGTCGCGGTCGCCGTGCAGCATCAGCACGTCGCGTCCGGCGAGCTGCTCGCACGGGTCCTCGGCCGGGCACCACGGTGCGAGGGCGACCAGGCCGGTGACGGACGGGTGCCCGCCGGCCCGGAGCGCGGCGCGCCCGCCCATCGAGTGGCCGACCAGCACCGTCGGCACCGGCCCGAGCAGCGCGGTCAGTTCGTCGAGCGCGGCGGTCGCGTCCTGTGCGGCGTCGGCCCGTTCGCCGTTCCAGCCGCGGTGGCGGTAGCGGACGGTCCCGATGGCGACGCCGGCGTCCGCGGTCGCCCTGGTGAGCCCGCGCAGGAAGCCGTGCATCCGCAGCAGCGGGAGGTTGAGGCGTCCGGGCCGGGAGAAGTTGTGCTCCTCGCCGCCGTGCAGCACCAGGACGGCGGCCCGGGCCGCGTCCGGCCGGACCTGCCAGTGCAGCGCCCGGTGGCCCACCGCGCGCTCCGCCGCCGTACCGCTCACTGCCGCACCGTCCCGTCCGTCCCGCCCGTGGCCCGTCCCCCCGGACCGCCACTGTACGCGTGCGGACGGCCGGACCGTTCACCCGAGGGAACCATCCCGGACACCGGGCGCGCGCGGCCGGAGCGGGCGCCTGCTATTCACGAAGGGTGGGGGGCCGCAAGCGCCCGCTCGTGGCGCCGTGTCACCGAGTGGAGGACTCCGTGGCTCAGCAGCTCGCTCTGTCCGTCGACTTCGGGTCGGGCTTCACCCAGGCCTGGTCCAAGATCGCCAAGGTCATCCCGCAGTTCATCGCCTTCCTGGTGATCCTGTTCATCGGCTGGATCGTGGCCAAGGCCATCGCCAAGGTCCTCGACCGGGTGATGCGCAGGCTCGGCTCGGAACGGGTCGCCGAGCGGTCCGGGATGGCCGCCCGGCTGGCCGGCTCCAAGTACGACATGACCGGCATCGTCTGCAAGGTCGTCTACTACATCGTCCTGCTGATGGCCCTGCAGCTGGCGTTCGGAGTCTTCGGCCCGAACCCGATCAGCGTGATGATCCACAGCATCGTCGCCTGGCTGCCCAGGGCCATCGTCGCCGTCGTGATCCTGGTGGTCGCGATGGCCATCGCCAACGGCGTGCGGGACATCGTGGGCAACTCGCTGTCCGGAGCCTCGTACGGCCGGGTGGTCGCCACCGCGGTCTGGGCGTTCATCGTCGGCCTCGGTGTGATCGCCGCGCTGGGCCAGGTCGGGATCGCCACCGCGATCACGACCCCGGTGCTGATCGCCGTGCTCACCACCATCGCCGGCGTGCTGGTGGTCGGCGTCGGCGGCGGCCTGATCCTGCCGATGCGCCAGCGCTGGGAGCGGTGGCTGGACGGCGCCGAACGGGAGACCGCCCGGCTGCGCGGCAGCGCCTACCAGGCCGGCCGCTCCGACGCGCTGTCCAACCAGCCGGTCCGGCCGACCACCCAGACCGGTCCGGGCACCCCGCCCGCGCCGGGCATCGAGGGCGACCAGAACCGGTAGCCGCCACCACCGGACGCCGGGCAGGGCCTGCCGGGGCTCAGACCTCCAGCAGGCCCTGCTCGCGCACCAGCCAGCAGATCGCGGTGAGCCGCATGACGGCGTAGTCGTAGCCGACCGGCTCCCGCCAGCCGATCTCGTCGAGCGCGTCGACGAAGCCCAGCGCGTAGTCCGACAGCTCCTCACGGTCCAGGGGCCGGGGCGCCAGCTCCGGTCCCTGCGCGTACAGCAGTTCCCGCAGCATCGCCGCGTGCTGGTCGACCGCCGCGACGAAACCGGGCTCGAAGGCGAACTCGGCCAGGCGGGGCGTGAAGGCCGTCACGATGCCGGGCAGCGGACAGCCGGCCGGCTCGTCGGGGGAGCGCCGGAAGGAATCGTCGGAGGTGGCGAACATCCGTCCACGTTAGGCGAGCCCCGGAGCCGGAACGGACGCCCGTGACGGTTCCGTGCTGAGACCTTGGCCACCCCGCCCGCGCCACCGCCCGCCGCGGCGACGGTCCGTGTCCCGTCCGGTTCGCTCTGCCGATCACGGGGTGCTCCGTACCAGAATGGCCGGCATGGACCTCCGCATCTTCACCGAACCCCAGCAGGGCGCGAGCTACGACACCCTCCTCAAGGTGGCCCGCACCGCCGAGGAGCTCGGGGCCTTCAGCGCCTTCTTCCGCTCCGACCACTACCTGAAGATGGGCGACGTCGACGGCCTGCCCGGGCCCACCGACGCCTGGATCACCCTGGCCGGCCTCGCCCGCGACACCAGCACCATCCGCCTGGGCACGCTGATGACCGCCGCCACCTTCCGGCTGCCCGGCGTCACCGCGATCCAGGTCGCCCAGGTGGACGCGATGAGCGGCGGCCGGGTCGAGTTCGGCCTCGGCGCCGGCTGGTACGAGGCCGAGCACACCGCGTACGGCATCCCCTTCCCGAAGGAGAAGTTCGGTCGGCTGGAGGAGCAGCTGGCGATCATCACCGGGCTGTGGCGGACCAAGCTCGGCGACACCTTCGACTTCGCCGGCGAGTACTACACGCTGACCGACTCGCCCGCGCTGCCCAAGCCCGTCCAGGAGCACATCCCGGTGCTGGTCGGCGGGCACGGCCCCCGGCGGACCCCGGCCCTGGCCGCCCGCTTCGCCGACGAGTTCAACGTGCCGTTCGCCTCGGTGGACGACACCGCCGCCCAGTTCGGCCGGGTCCGCGCCGCCGTCGAGCACGCCGGGCGCGCGGCCGACGAGCTGGTCTACTCCAGCGCCCTGGTCGCCTGCGTCGGCCGGGACGACGCCGAGGTCGCCCGCCGCGCCGCCGTGATCGGCCGCGACGTCGACGAGCTCAAGGAGAACGGGCTGGCCGGCACCCCGGACGAGGTCGCCGAGAAGATCGGCCGGTACGCGGCCGTCGGCAGCGAGCGGATCTACCTCCAGATCCTCGACCTGGACGACCTCGACCACCTGGAGCTGATCGCCTCCCGGATCGCCCCGCAGCTCGCCTGAGGCGCGCCCGGGCCCGCCGGCGGTCCGGACGCCCGGCGGCCCGGACCCGGCCGGGGTCGTCCGTACCCGCCCCGACCTCCGCCCTTTACTCGTTCTTGGGAATGCGCCATGCTCCTTGGACGGGAACGGCGGGGGGAGACCGGGTGAGCGGGACGAGAGCGGTGCGGACGGCGGCGGCGCCGAGGGTGCCGCCGCCGCGCACCGCCGGGGAGCGCGTCGTCCTGCCCGCGCCGCACGACCCGCCCGCCCGGCACGAGCTGCGCGGGCCCGGGCCGGCGGTCCTGCGCTACCCCGCCGGGGACCTGCTGGTCGTCACCGGCCTGCCCGGCAGCGGCAAGAGCACCCTGATGCGCCGCTGCGTCCGCGCCCCGCTGATCGACTCCCAGCTGGTCCGAGAGGAGTACGCGGCCAGGCTGCCCGGCCGCCTGCCGTACGCGCTCTACCGCCCGCTGGCCCGGCTCGCCCACTACCGGCGGCTGCGCCGCGCCGTCCTGGACGGCGGGCCGCTCGCCGTGCACGACTGCGGCACCCAGCCCTGGGTGCGGGCCTGGCTGGTCCGCGCCGCCGCCCGGCAGGGCCGCCGGGTGCACCTGCTGCTGCTCGACGCCGACCCGGCCGAGGCCCTGGACGGGCAGCGGCGGCGCCGGCGCGGCGTCTCGCGCTACGCCTTCGCCCGGCACCTGGCCGCGGTCGCCCGGCTGCGCCACCGGATCCTGGAGGCCGGCCGGCTGCCGGCCGGCTGTGCGTCGGCCGTGGTACTCGACCGGGCCGCCGCGCGCGCCCTGCGGGAGATCGACTTCACGGCGTCGTAGTCTCGGCGAGTCCGCGCCGGGCGCCGGCGGGTCCGGCCGGAGCAGGCCCGGCACGCGGCCGAGACCACGTCAACTCCCCCGTCAGGAGCGCTGATGCGCCGTACTGTCCGGGTGCGCTCGCGTGCCCCCCGCCTGTTCCCCTGCGCCGCCGCGCTGGTCGCCGCGGCCGGCCTGAGCC